>BNXT01000101.1 GCA_025999775.1 Bacteroidia bacterium
ATATAGGACAATAGCGCACACCGAAAGTACGCCTAAAAACTCCGACAGAGGTCCTGCAGCATTTAAAGCGTTGTGGTTTGTGAGTGGTATAATTTCGTTTTCGTTCTTGATTTCCAATGTGAGTAAGTATTTATCGAATTACATCATGACGGATATGCGAAGTCGGGTTATGCGTAATTTAAGACGCGATTTATTTACAAAAATCAATAGCTTGCAGGTTGATTATTTCAAAACGCACAAAAAAGGGGATATTCTATCAACGGCATCGAATGACATCAACGAGATACAAGGGAGTGTTGTTGCGGGGGTACAAGTGGTCTTTCAAGAACCGTTTATGCTGATTGCCTATCTGTTCGTTTTGATATATATATCGCCGGCTTTAACTTTATTTACGGCTGTAGTATTGCCTCTCTCTGCTTTGATAATTGTAAAATTAGCGAAAAAATTACGACGTGATACCGGTCAATCACAAGTATTACTCGGAAAAATTATCGGCTTAGTGGATGAAGTAATTGTTGGCGCCCGCATCGTAAGAGCCTTTAATGCACAACATTATGTTGGGGAAAAATTTGATGAGAATAACGAAGACCAACGCAGGGTTTACCGTAAAATTCACAACCGTATAAATGCTGCAGGACCTCTGTCGGAGTTTTTAGGCGTACTTTCGGTGTGCGCTATTGTCCTATATGGAGGCTCTTTAGTATTGAGTAAAGAAATGGACGCAAGCATGTTTTTAACGTATATTGTTATTTTCTCGCAATTGCTGGTACCCGCTAAAAACATATCGTCCGCTGTTACGACGATTCAACGTGGTATGGTATCCGGTGATAGAGTGTTTGCTATATTGGATGAACCAATCACGATAAAAGATGCGCCCAATGCGGTCGATATTGAGTTTAATAAAGAAATTGTTTTACAAAATATTAATTTTGCGTATCAGACGGAACCTATTATCCAAAATGTAAGTTTTACCATTCCTAAAGGACAAATGGTAGCTTTGGTAGGGCAGTCCGGTTCGGGAAAAACCACTTTGGCTAATCTTATTCCACGTTTTTGGGATGTCAATGAAGGTAGTATCACTATAGATGGCGTCAATGTTAAAGATGTCAAGTTAGAAAGTCTCTATTCTCTGATGGGTATTGTAACGCAGGATTCGTTGCTTTTTAATGACACGGTTTACAACAATATTATGTTTGGCATGAAAGCCACCCAAGAGCAGGTGATTGAAGCTGCAAAGATTGCGAATGCGCACGAGTTTATCATGGCGATGGAAGCAGGGTATGATACTAATGTAGGTGATGCTGGCGGTCGCCTTTCCGGCGGACAGCGACAGCGTATTGCTATTGCGCGTGCCGTACTCAAAAACCCACCTATTTTGATTCTGGACGAGGCTACCTCAGCTTTGGATACGGAAAGCGAACGTTTAGTACAGGATGCACTGACCAATCTTATGAGAAACCGCACCAGTATTGTGATTGCACACCGTCTGTCCACCATACAAGACGCCGATACTATTATTGTACTTCAGCAGGGTCAAATAGTAGAGCAGGGTACACACGAAACGTTAATTGCGAAAAACGGCGGCGTATATAAGAAGTTATGCGAACTGCAAGCCTTTAAATAAGCTATTTAACCGCTATTTATACTTTTTAACTTCGATTTTCTTTTCGGCTACCATCAATCCGTTTAGGGCTAAAGCCGCCATCTCGTCTTCACCGGGGAATACCCTTATTTGGCTGATATGCGTTACCCGTTTGATGATAGTGTCAACAATGAATTTACCGTGTGCCATGCCGCCGGTCAATAAAATAGCATTTACTTGCCCTTCAAGAACGGTTGACATAGCGCCTATGTCTTTGGCTACTTGGTAAGCCAGCGCCTCCAATATAAGTTTCGCTTGTTTATCGCCGGATAAGACGGCTTGCTCTACGGCGTAGGCATCGTTAGTGTCTAAATAAGCCGTCAGTCCCCCTTTGCCGGTAATCATTTTGAGCATTTCGGCTTCGGTGTATTTACCGCTAAACGCACATTTTACGATGGCAGCAACCGGTAATCCGCCACTACGTTCGGGCGAGAACGGTCCGTCCCCATTGAGAGCGTTATTAGTGTCAATCACCTGTCCGTGATTGTGGGCGCTCACACTGATACCGCCGCCAAGATGGGCGATGATAAGGTTTAGCTCTTCGTAGGTACGACCAATCTGGTTTGCATACGTGCGAGCAATGGCTTTTTGATTGAGTGCGTGAAAAATAGAGATACGTTCAAAGTCCGGATGTCCGGAAATACGCGCTAAAGGACATAACTCGTCCACCACCACCGGGTCAGCAATGTAGGCTTTTGCCCCTTTGATAGAACGCGCAATGTCAATGGCTATCAATCCGCCCAAATTACTGGCGTGCTCACCCATGTAGCCGATTTGAAGGTCGTGAACCATCGCATCGTTGATTTCATAGACACCGGAAGCTAAGGGCTTGATCATGCCGCCACGTCCCATGATAATCTTGACCGTATCGCTTTCAATGCCCGATTGATTCAACTCATCAATGATTTTCTGCTTACGAAAATTGTACTGCTCAATGATGTTGGAAAACTGCGATAACTCCTCCGTTGTATGCTTGATGTTTTTGAGAAACACCTGCTTGGTATTTTCAAAAATCGCAATCTTGGTCGAGGTAGAACCCGGATTGATGGTTAAGATTCTAAGGTGTGCGTGTACTTGCATAAAATTGTTTTGGATTGAACAATAAGTATCACAAATATACGAATAATTTTTTTAATTGAAAAAAAATGTGTAACTTTGTAATAGGTTTACACGGAACAATGGCAACACAGGAAGAACATTATCAGAGAAAGCGATTACGAAAATCATACATTGGCGCTATTTTTAGCATTACATTGGTGCTTTTTTTGCTTGGTATCGTAGGGATTATCCTCATTCATGCAAACCAGTTGTCGCGTTATGTCCGTGAAAATATCATTGTTACAGCGCTTCTCAAAGACGATGCACGCGCCACAGACGTTACACGCTTGCAGAAGCAATTGGATTTTTCAACAGCAGTGAAAAGCACCGTATATGTCTCTAAAGAAGATGCTGCGATACAACTAACAGAGCAACTTGGAGAAGATTTCATTGATTTCATAGGCTATAACCCGCTGTCGGCGACGATCATCATCAACCTCAATGCCGAATACGCCAATAATGACAGTTTGGCTATTTTGGAGCAACAACTGATGCAACATGGTGAAATACAGGAGGTTACTTATCAGAAAAATCTGATACAAAAAATTAACGACAATATTAAAATCATCAGTACGGGTTTGCTCGGTTTTAGCGTACTGCTATTACTGATAGCTATTGCCTTGATACATAACACGATACGTTTATCGGTGTATGCCAAACGGTTGCTTATCAAGAGTATGCAATTAGTGGGCGCCACGCGTAGGTTCATTAGTAAACCGTTCATTCGTCGTGGCATAACGCAAGGTATCGTGGGAGCGTTTGTATCGTGTTCGTTAATAGCTGCGGGTTTAGTACTACTGCATAACTACCTTCCGGATGTTTTTAGCATCCAGAATATTGATTTTTACTTATTGTTGTTCGTCGTATTGTTTGTAATCAGTTTGTTACTCACTTGGTTATCCTCATTTTTTTCCGTTCGACGCTTCTTAAAGATGGATAGCGACCGGATATATTTTTAAAATACCTTGCGCCAATCGCTAAAGAGGCATTGTAAATGCCGCAAAGGTTAAATATTTTTCTTGTCATAGTCTATGTATTCTTACTTTTCCTTTTGTCTTGATACAAAAGAAAAGTAACAAAAGAAAAAATCAAGGCAAAATCTACTATGCCGAAACTAAATAATGAATAATGAACACTTTTCAGAGGTCGTCATTGCGGGCTTGACCCGCAATCCCCTGCAACAGAGGTGAGAAATTTAGACATGTAGAATCCCCATCCACACTCCACACTCAATTATGTAGCGTCTCAAAAAAAAATTAACCGTAATATGAAAATGTTAATGAATTTTAACAATTTTCACATATCACATTGATTCCATCGTTGTAATTTTGTATTTGTGAAACAACATTATAACGCTATGAATCACTATACAGGGATATATCAAAAGCAGATTGAGAAATTGATTTTCAGTTTTAGAGGTACGCAGGTGCTACTTGATCGTGATTTGGCTGATATGTACGACGTTGAAGTAAAAAGACTGAATGAGCAAGTAAAAAGAAATATTGACCGTTTTCCTGAACAATTTAGGTTTCAGTTGAGTGAGTTAGAGAGAAAGGAACTGGTCGCAAATTGCGACCGGTTTGAAAATCTCAAACATTCGACAGTTTGTCCATACGCATTTACAGAGCAAGGTGTGGCAATGCTTTCTGCCGTTTTGAAAAGTGAAACAGCTGTAAAAGTAAGTATTCAGATTATGCAGGCGTTTGTAGAAATGCGTAAAATGATTATCATTCAAACAGGATTATTGCAACGGGTTGAAAATATAGAAAAAAAACAATTGGTATCAGATCTTAAATTAGAACAAGTTTTTAAAGCATTGGAGAATACTGAATCAATCCCACGTCAAGGTATTTTCTATGATGGACAAATCTTTGATGCGTACAAATTTGTATCTGATCTCATAAAATCCGCAAAAAACAATATCGTATTGATTGACAACTACGTTGATGAAAGTGTACTGACCATGTTGTCTAAACGTGATAAAGGCGTGAAAGCGACAATCTATACGAAAGACATTAACCCAAAATTGCAATTAGATTTACAGAAACATAATGCTCAATATCCAATAATAACAATCACTATATTTGATCGTTCACATGACCGTTTCTTAATCATTGACAACACGGTTTATCATATTGGTGCGTCATTGAAGGACTTAGGCAAAAAATGGTTTGCATTTACCAAGATGACAATGTTTGCAGAGGATATCTTACAACGATTGAGCGTAGAGAATTGAGAATGGAGTGTGGAATTGAAAAATTTAGGAATTTAAAAATGTAGAAATTCTTCCACATTGTTCATTATTCATTATTTCCAATCCTGCAAATCCTAAAATCTTGTAAATCCTGATTCAGACAATTGCGCGTTTGATTTGGTCGCTTACCTAACGGCAAGCGGGTTGGTGGTGGTTCAATTTTTCTACCAACATTTTGTCCCTAACGGGACATGAATAGCGTCTCAAAAAAAGATTTAACGAATAAATTTTGACAATCAAAAAAATAATGCTATCTTTGTGATATAAAAAAATAATAACATTAAAAAATAACATACCATGGTAAAATTAGCACACAATTTTAACGCAGGTCCTTGCGTATTACCGAAACAAGCTATCGAATCAACGATTGCAGCAATCCGTGACTTTGACGGTACGGGTATTGGTCTTTTGGAAATTTCTCACCGTACGCCGGGTTGGGAACGTATTATGAGTGAAACAGAACAGTTGTGGAAAGAGATTCTGCAC
>BNXT01000102.1 GCA_025999775.1 Bacteroidia bacterium
TATAAAAACTAAAAACTAAAAATTATGGATCCGGGAATTTTGATTGCTATTATTGTAGGATGTATTTTTGCTCTGTGGATGATATTTTATTTCATTCCTGTTGGCTTGTGGTTTAATGCCTTAGTATCGGGTGTTAACATTTCGTTGCTACAGTTGATATTAATGCGATGGAGAAAGGTACCGCCACAAGTGATTGTTCGTAATCTGATTGCAGCTCAGAAAGCGGGACTGAATTTGAACCGCAACGAAATGGAAGCTCATTTCTTAGCAGGCGGGCATCTTAATTCGGTTGTCAATTCATTGATTTCTGCGGATAAAGCGAATATGGGTTTAGATTTCAAGACAGCGACAGCTATTGACTTAGCGGGTCGAGATGTGTTTGAAGCCGTTCAAATGTCTGTCAATCCTAAGGTGATCAACACACCGCCGGTAGCCGCAGTGGCAAAAGACGGTATTCAGCTCATCGCTAAAGCCCGTGTAACAGTACGTACCAACATTAAACAGTTAGTCGGTGGCGCCGGTGAAGAAACGATATTGGCTCGCGTTGGCGAGGGTATTGTAACCTCGATAGGTTCCGCAGTGAGCCATAAACAAGTATTGGAAAATCCGGATTCTATTTCTAAAGTGGTTTTAGGTAAAGGATTGGATTCAGGTACGGCTTTTGAGATACTATCTATTGATATAGCAGATATTGATGTGGGTAAGAATATTGGCGCTCAGTTACAGATGGATCAAGCTAATGCCGATAAAAATATTGCTCAAGCGAAAGCTGAAGAGCGCCGTGCAATGGCGGTTGCCGCAGAACAAGAGTTCAAAGCTAAGACACAAGATGCTCGTGCAAAGGTGATTGAAGCAGAAGCAGAAGTCCCTAAGGCGATGGCGGAGGCTTTTCGTAATGGTAATTTAGGTATTATGGATTATTACAAATTCCAAAATATCAAAGCCGATACAGCGATGCGCGAAAGTATCGCCGTGCCGAAGAAAGAAATTAAAGCGTAACACTGCATAAACGGGTATGCATGGACACTCAAAGTTGAGAATTGATAGCCTATTGGTTGTCGCGGTGTTGGTTATCTTGGTGGGTTGTAAGGGCGTCGAGCAAACGGTGCAAGGTACTCAAGCTGCTGAAAGTGCTGTGCAGTTACAACAACCGGCATATACGTTAACACGCCTCCAACAATTGGAGGTCGAGAACCTGTTTATAGAGGCTACCAATGCCTTTGTGGCAGACGATTACGCACAGGCAATACAGTTGTATTACGAACTATTAAAAATAGATCCGGATAACGCTGCAACTAATTATCAAATATCACGACTGCAATCGGTGGGTAATAAACCCTTAGATGCAGAGATCTACGCCGAAAAAGCCGCTCGTCTTGACCCTACAAATAAATTTTATCTTGAAAATTTGGTCGGCTTGTATCGTACCAATCGAAAATACAAGCGAGCTATTGATGTCTTGAACCAATTATATGCCATAGATAGTCGGGAAATGAATTATCTGAGGGATATGATTAGTCTCTATTTGGCAATAAATCAGCCGTTGGGCGCTATAGCGGTGTATGACACCTTGGAGGCAAAGATTGGTATTACCGATGAATTTTCAAAACAAAAACACCGTCTTTACAGCGTCATGAATGATACTGCCAGCGCACATAATGAACTGCGAAAACTATTGACGGTATTGCAAGACACTGATGTACAATATTGGTCGGTATTGGCAACCCTACGTTTACAAGAACAAAACTACGATGCCGCCTTGCATGCGTTTAATGAAGTTCTGCGCTTGGATCCGGACGACACGTTTACACACCTCGCATTAGCCGACCACTACCAAATGATAGATGATACTATCCGGTTTCATGAGGAGGTGCGCAAGATTTTCACACTGTCGGATATTGATATTGATTTTAAAATTCGAGCGTTGATGCCGTATTTCGAGATTACCGATACACTTTCTAAGGATTATCGTTTGGCATATCAGCTATTGGATACACTGAAGCGTTATCATCCGGAAGACCCTAAGACGTATTCTATCTATGGCGATTTTCTGCGTAGAGACAATAAGTTTACGGAAGCGTTGACTATGTTCCATAAAGTGATAGACTTGGGCGCCACCCAATACCTAATATGGGAAGCGCTGTTGCTCTGCGAGTTGGCGCTCTTAGATTCCGTGGCATTGGTGAACGATGCTACAAAAGCGTTGGATTTGTATCCCGAACAACCGTTAGTTTACTATATGTTGGCGGTGGGTTACCAATTGCAGCACGAATGGCAGTTAGCGGTGCAGTATTTGGAACAAGGTGTTCTGTTAGTGGCGCAAAATAAGGCTCTGAAAATGCAGTTTTATAGCGATTTGGCAGAAGTTTATTCTCAATTGAAAGACTATGATAGATCGTTTAATAACTATCGTTTAGCGCTCAAAATAGACCCTGATAACTATACCGTATTGAACAATTTTTCCTACAATTTAGCCGTGCAAAAAATCCATTTGGATGAGGCGGAAACGATGTCCCAGAAGGTCGTTCGCGCCAATCCGCTAAATGCTACGTTTTTAGATACGTTTGCATGGGTTCTATTCCAAAAAGGTAAGTACAAAGAAGCTAAATCGGTGATGGAACTGGCAATAGAACAGAGCGGTGTAACCGAAGCCGTATTGTTAGAGCATTACGGCGATATACTATGGAAGAATAACGAACAGCAAAAAGCCGTGGACTTCTGGATTAAAGCCAAAAATCTGAATCAAGAAGGTACTACGATGCTACTTGATCAAAAAATTGACACAAGAACATGGATAGAAGAGTAACGATGGGGGTTTTGATGAAGGTAAACATCGTTATTGTTGTGTTATTACTGACAGTAACAGCTTGTCGTACATCACAACAAGTATCAGAGCAACCAACGGATGACCATAGCTTTGTGATGCCATCATCGAACGAAATTTTGCTGGAGCGTATAAAAGATAGCGACGTGGAGTTTGAGGCGTTTTCGGCTAACTTTAGAGGTAATCTTGAATTTGATAAACAAACCAATACTTTTGATGGTCAATTACGCATTAAAAAAGATGAAAAAATATGGTTGACCATCGCCAAAATGGGTATTGAGGTACTACGTTTCTGCATGACGCAGGATTCTATTTACGTACTCAATCGGATGGCTCGTACTTTGATGGTTCGACCTGTATCGTATCTTACAGACATGGTCGGAATGTCGGTTGATTTATCTTTAGTACAGCGTGTTTTGGTTGGAAAATTTGAACCTTACATGGGTATTGACGCTCGGATAACGGAATCGAATAAAGGTCTTGCTATACAGTATCAACAGGATAATGTTGAGTACGACCTGAATTTAGACACACAACTATTTCGATGGATAAGTCTGCACCTATCCGACCCAAACCTTCGGACGATACAGTTTGACTACAGTGATTACACGACACTGGAAAACAAACAAGTACCGGCTACGGTCAATATTGTCATCAAGAGTGAAATAGCGATGACATTACAATTGCGCTATTCAAAAATGACGTTGAATCAAAATTTAACGTTCCCGTTTAATTATACGGAAAATATACAACGATGGTAAAGGGTATGTTTCGACGAGTTAACATAAGGAAATGGGCATTATGCTGTTTGATTGTGCTGTTGCAGTGTAGCATAACAGCACAAAAAACAACAGTCAAAAAGCGCCCAACGCCGGCAGCGCCCTCTAAAGAGACGATACAAAATGAGGCTAAACAAGTGGAAGCACAGATTCGATATAACCAAAAATTATTGCAAGAAACGCAAGAAAATCAGAAATCAAGCCTCAATAGATTGGATATCCTCAATGACCAGATTAAACAACGCGATAGACTGATACATACGGTACAATCCGAGATACAGTCGGTGGATACCGATATTAAGGATCAGGAACGCGGAATCGTTGAATTAGAAGGCGAGGTATCGCAGTTGATAGACGAATATACGAGGATGATTATTGCCACAAACAAGCATTTGAATGTTCAAAACCAGATGTTATTTGTTTTGGCGTCGGAGGATTTTAATCAAGCCTATCTGAGAATTAAGTATTTTCAACAATATAGCGCCCATCGTAAAAAGCAAATCGAACTCATTGGACAGAAACGGGATGAATTGACACAAATAAAAAGCAATTTAGAGTCTGTAAAAAAGAGCAAAATACAACTATTAAGCAGAGAGGAACAAGAAAAACGCTCGTTAGATGCGGAAAAAATAACTAAAAACAAGGAATTGACCTCTTTGCAAAAAAATGAAAAAGAGTTAATTAGTCGTATCAATAAAGACCAAGCAAGAGCCGCTAGATTGAATCAGGAGATTGAAAAGATTATTGCCAATGAAATCAAGCGTGCGAAGGAAGCTGTTACACGTAAAGCCCGAGAAGAAGCGGCTAAGACAGTAGCTAATAAGCCATCATCTTCCAGCAAAGTAGAACCGCTTATTATCACGTTAACGCCGGAAGAAACAAAATTATCGAACGATTTTGTCGCTAATCGAGGTAAACTACCGTGGCCAGTGGAACGCGGTGTTATCACCGGACAGTTTGGAACCCACGAACATCCGGATTTTAAGAACGTCAAAATTAGCAACTTAGGCATTGATATTACCACCGAAAGAACGACCCCTTGCCGAGCGGTGTTTAGCGGTGAAGTCGTAGTATCTATGGGAGATCCAACCGATCCCAGAGTACGACTGCTCATCATTAAACACGGCTCCTATCGAACGGTATATACGAATTTGGCTTCCGTGACAGTGAAAGTCGGGGATAAAGTAACTACTAAACAAAATGTGGGAACTATCTTTACCGATGCGGGCGAAGGTCGTACGGTACTGCGTTTCCAGATTTGGAAAGATATGGAGAAACTGAACCCCGAATTATGGTTGGCTCGTTACCAATAGACTGTTAATACTGCGTTTTACATTCTTTTTGGCGATATTCTTCAAAAAGTTCTAAGCATGCCGAGCGGTCAAGTTCAACGACTTTGTGTTTTAGTTTACCGTGGTCTGCAAGCATATCATAAAACACGGTGTCTCGAAATCCGATACATTCGGCATCGTGGATGTTGC
Source organism: Bacteroidia bacterium (assembly GCA_025999775.1). GTDB lineage: Bacteria > Bacteroidota > Bacteroidia > Bacteroidales > P3 > BNXT01. Next base: position 5,085 of record BNXT01000102.1, read on the forward strand.
AACCGAAATAAACCTTGTCAATATTAGCCCACAGAATAGCGCCCATACACATGGGACAAGGTTCTCCGGTGGTATAGAGTTCACAGCCTGTCAAATCGAATGTTTGTAGTGCCGCACTTGCTTTGCGGATGGTAACCATCTCGCCATGTGAAGTGGGATCGTTGCGTAGTATGACCTCGTTGTGTCCGGAAGCTATAACCTTACCGTTTTTGACAATGACACAACCAAAAGGACCGCCTGCACTTGCTTGAACGCCTTGGCGTGCTTCGTCAATAGCTAATTGCATATAGGGATTAATCATAAGATCAATGTTTT
>BNXT01000103.1 GCA_025999775.1 Bacteroidia bacterium
TATGTGAATTATGGAATATCCCCAAAAACAAGTCTGTTTTGAGTTTATTTATGTTTGTTACGCTTTAAATGCGCTTCCGAGTACATTTTTAACTTTGTGCATATACAGTGTTTTGAGCATGTCGCGTGCCGGTCCAAGATATTTACGAGGATCAAATTCAGCGGGTTTGTTGGTCATAATGTCACGTATGCCGGCGGTCATTGCCAAACGACCATCACTGTCGATATTGATCTTACATACTGCCGATGTGGCTGCTTTACGCAGTTGTTCTTCAGGAATACCGATTGTATCCACAAGTTTACCGCCGTAGTTATTGATAATCTGGACTAAATCCTGAGGTACGCTGGACGAGCCGTGCAATACAATTGGGAATCCGGGTATCATTTTCTCACAAGCCTCCAAAATATCAAAACGCAATGGCGGCGGCACTAAAACACCATTCGCATCGCGTGTACATTGTTCCGGTTTGAACTTATTAGCTCCGTGCGATGTTCCAATGGATATAGCCAAAGAATCCACCCCTGTTTTAGATACGAAGTCTTGTACATCCTTAGGTTCTGTGTAGGTATGATGTTCGGCAGACACTTCATCTTCCACGCCGGCTAACACGCCCAATTCACCTTCTACGGTTACATCATGTTTATGAGCATAATCCACAACTTTTTTGGTCAAAGCCACGTTTTCATCGTAAGGCAAATGACTGCCGTCAATCATCACCGACGAAAAGCCATATTCAATACACGATTGACACAATTCAAACGAATCGCCATGATCCAAATGCAGCACGATTGGAATGCCGTAACCGAGTTCCTTACTGTATTCTACAGCGCCTTGAGCCAAATAACGCAATAGCGTTTGGTTAGCATACTTACGTGCGCCGGACGATACTTGCAGTATCACCGGTGATTTCATTTCAACGCAAGCTTGAATGATCGCTTGCATTTGTTCCAAATTGTTGAAATTAAACGCAGGTATTGCGTATTTACCTGCCATTGCCTTAGCGAAAATGTCGCGACTATTTACTAATCCGATTTCTTTGTAACTTAACATAATGTTTGTGTTTATTTAATTGTTTATTTTGGTTATATTCCTGATCCTGTAGAACCGAATCCCCCAGTACCACGCTGCGTTTCCGATAATTCTTCCACTTCTGTAAGTACGGCTTTTTCGTGCTTGGCTATCACCATTTGGGCGATACGTTCGCCATGTTTTATGTCGAAGGCTTGGTCTGATAAATTGACTAAGATCACCCGGATTTCCCCGCGATAATCGGCGTCAATAGTTCCGGGAGCGTTCAACACGGTGATTCCGTGTTTGGCGGCAAGCCCGCTACGCGGACGTATCTGCGCCTCATAACCCATCGGTATTTCGACAAACAAGCCGGTTGGCACCATCACCCGCTCCAAAGGCTTAACGGTTAATATCTCCGTAAGATTTGCTCGTAAATCCATACCGGCGGCAGCTTCGCTCTCGTAGGCGGGTAAAGGGTTTGTGGATTTATTGATGAGGCGAATAGGTATCATAAAAGGTCATATTAAAGGTGTGTATTGTGTCAAGAAATCGTCAATTTGCTGTTTTACTTCGTCGGATGCTGGCACTATAGGCAGGCGAAAAACGTCGTTACACAGTCCCTTACGATACCCGAAGTATTTTATGCCGGACGGATTGCCGTCCACAAACAGCAGCTTGACCGCTTTATGCAACGAAAGGTATATCTTTTGTGCTTTTTCGGTATCGCCTTGTTGAAACAAACGTATAATCTGGGACATTTCCTTAGTGAATACATTGGCTAAGACCGAAATCACACCCACTGCTCCGAAAGTCATAAAAGGCAATGTCGTAACATCGTCTCCGGCTATAATCAAGAAATCGCGAGGTTTGCCGAGCATCGTGTCCGCCACTTGTCCGAGTACGCCTGACGCTTCTTTGACGGCTATAATATTGGGACATTCGTTAGCTAAACGAACAATGGTTGGAGCGTCAATATTGACCCCGCAGCGGGTAGGAATATTGTATAAAATAATCGGTTTCGGAGATACCTCTGCTATACGTTTGAAGTGCTGGTACAAGCCCTCTTGTCGTGGACGATTATAGTACGGCGCTACCGATAAAATACCATCAATGCCGTCAAAATCCGTATTAAGTATCCGTGCTACCTGCGTTTCCGTGGAATTGCACCCCATGCCGACAATCAACGGTAACCGTCCGGCATTGGTCGCTTTGACTGTTTCTATAACGAGTTGCTGCTCCTCAGTGGTCAGTGTTGGCGTTTCTGCGGTAGTACCCAAGACTATTAAATAATTAGCGCCGCCTTCGATCACGCTATCAACCAATCGTTTTAAGGCAAGGGCATCCACACTGCCATTCGCCTGAAACGGTGTGAATAGCGCTACACCCAGTCCATGTATTCTATCTTGCAACATTGTTACCATTGTGTTTTGGGGTATGTCGGGTCTCAAAATTATCCAAATACTTCAGAATAGTCTCTGATAAAACGCTCACATTGGCATTGTCAGGAACATCAACGGAAAAATCTAATATGGTTAAGCCCTCTTTATTTAGTCGTCCAATCTTAAATGCTGCCAGAGACGCATTGTCGATGTAAAGGTTTTGAATATGATTGGTCATGCTCAAATCAATTAGGATGTCAAATTGCTGGTTTAAAAATAGCTTAGCGGCTCCGCCATTGGGGGTCATGTTAAAGCCAAGTTGTTCGGTCGTAAAGAAGTTTAATTTGGAATTTTCCTTGATACCTATCGGTTTAGTAGCGCCATTGACGTACGATAGGCAATCCACGCTAATATTCCTGTTCTGCAAAGTCTTAACAAATTGCATGGTTTGGTCAAAGGCTTTCTTATCGGTAAATGGGAAATATACACCGACATACCGTGCCGTATTAAGACCCATCATCTTTCTTGCGCGGGTTTGCGTTCTACTTATTCTTCTCATTTCAAAACGCCAAAGTAGCGTGCGTATAGTGTCAATTATTTTCATTATGTATCAGTTAGGGTTATTTTGTTCTGTAAAATTAAAAGGAAACGGTAACAATTGGCTAATCGTCGTTTGCAGTACCTTTGTTAACTTAAGATTAGCGCAGTACACGGCAATGTCCACGTTACTCACTGTGGAAGCCTCATAGATGATCTGTCGGCATCGACCGCACGGGGTTACCGGGTTGTCGTCGTCGGTAGCTGTTTGCGGATTACCACCAACAATAGCAATGGCGCTAATATTAAAATCACCATTCGTATTGGCGTTCATAATCGCCGCAGGTTCTGCACAAATAGACAATCCCAGCGACGCATTTTCCAAGAAAGCGCCTTCGTAGATAGCTCCTGATTTCGTCAGCGCCGCCGCCCCTACCCTGAATTTAGAATAAGCATTATACGCATTTACCGACACCGACTGCGCTTTACGTAGTAGAACCGCAATGTCTGTCGATAAATCCGAAAACGAAACCCATGCCTCTGACATAACCTAAATATTGATTATCTTTAACTTCCTCATCCTCCAAATACTATCCGTCACGTTACAAAGATACTCTTTTTTTTGAAAATAACAAAGTTTTGGTTAAAAAATATTTTTGAGGCGCTTTTTCTTGCCATAGTCTTTTTCTGCATACTACTCGTTCTGTTGCCCGCATTGTGCCACCACGAAGTAACGCCGAAGGTAAACCGCTTGTCTGTGTGTTAGTGTGTATCTTTTTTTTACCAATCAATCCTATTTATCCTTTCGTTCAACAGTTTGATTTTGTCAATCAGTTCGTTGAATGGTAATGATTCGCCGTAAATCATTGTTTCACGCATTGTTTCATAATCTTGCTGCCACTGCGAAATGATAAAGTCGGGCGGAACGATTTTTATTGTTTGCGGTGCGAGCGTTGAATAATCAAATCCTTTCAAGCCAACAAAAATACTACGGTGTTCAACAATAGAGTTATACAATTCTCTGTTTTTCAAAGCATTTTCAGAAATTTCAGCATCGTCTAATTTTACTAAATCGTATAAATGGCGGCTCATTCTTTCGGTTCGCATAAATTCCTGTGACTTGGCAAATTCTTCGTGCAAAAGACAAATTTTTTCCAAAAACGTACGTTCTGGCACAACTGCATTTATTTCAAAAGGTTTATCTGTAAACGGTTTGTCTGAATATGCCTCGTCAATAAACGATTGCAAAGTAATTTTTTGCAATGGTTCATTCATAGAACGACCGCTAACTTCAAGTTTTACAAGCGGTTTAAGGTAACTGCTTTCGGAGAAAAGCGATTTGTACTGCACTTCGATAATTTCAGGGTCGGTGGTTGTTACAGGTGTTATATTTACTTTTACCCAAAAGAAATCTGTATTTATTCCCTGATTTTCAAGTGCTTTTGCAATGTCAAACTGTAATTTTTCGCGCACAAAAGAACAAGCTGCACGGCGCAGTTTGTCGTTAATCTGCGTTTTAGATAAAGTGCCGCCAAAACCCAAAAAATCCCGATATACCGCAATGTCAATATCTTCCGAAAATCGCTCTATCAAGTTATAGCATTTACTCAAACTTGTGCCGCCTTTAAAAGATAAATTTTCTGAATATGGCAGCGAAAACAAGGCGCGAAGAACGGCAGAAATCCACCAATCTTTTTCAATGGCAATAGTAGATAAATTATATTCAAGTGTTAAGCCATCAATGTATCTTATTCTTTCAAATTCCTGTAAATCAGTAAAATTATTCATTTTCAATCAGTTTTAAGATTATGTTTGAAATCCACACAGGCGCAAGATTGGCATCGTGCAAAACATAATCGCGTTTTTCGTGCAACAATGCCTCTTTTATTTTTTGCAAATGTTCGCTTGTTACCTTATCTTTTCCGATTTCTTTCAACGCCGAAACTGCTAACAACGAAAATTTGCCTTTGAATGACAGATTTTTAGCAACCGTTCTTTTGAATTTGACGGTCGCCCGCTTGCCTATTTTTACCACTCTTGCCGTGCCGTCTGTGAGGAAAACCACTTTTGCAGGCACTTGAGTAGAAAGCCTCAAAGCGTTAAGCGCATACGCGCCTGTGGGAATGAGTCGCGTTTTTTCCCTTTTGGCAATAGTTTTGGCAACAGTCTCTATTGACGGATAGAGAATTCCGATAAGATTATCGTGCTGCGGATACAGATAAATGCCTGCCGAAAGCCGTATCAGAAAATTGTTTTTACATAAACGCGACAATGTTTGCCTGACAGCCTCATTCGTGCCGAATTTGCGAAACTCGTCTGCAAAAAATATTTTGCCGTGCTTATTCCGTTTAATGTACTCAACTATTTTATTACTAGTATTT
>BNXT01000104.1 GCA_025999775.1 Bacteroidia bacterium
TACAAATATTAGAAAAGAGCCAAATGGAAACTCGGAAATAGTCGGGAAAGTGTATAAACATGAGGTATTTGCATCGGCAGAAGGATGCGAAGATATTGAGGTATCGCCGCCGTCTATTCCATGGTTAGAAGTTTGGAATGATAAAATAGGGGGGTATATTTACAAAAAAAATATTAAGCAGCTCTACGAATTGCCTTTTGTAAAAACTACAGATGGAACCGTAGCATGCTCCTATGATAGTCTTTGTGTGGTCGTGAAAATTGAGCCTTTTGATACAATTATAGGTAAAAAAGAAATTGCCGCTAAAGGGTTTGGTTATTGTTATGGGCTATTTGATGAGTATTATGAAAATAAGCATAATCCAAGCAATAAAGTAACTAAAATAGAGATAAATTACAAATTGGAAAAGCTATTGCTCACAGATAAACTACAAAATTATTATTACGACTGTCGTGAAACATCCGTAAATATTGGACCAGATGGAGAGTTATATATTGAAATATCAGGAGGAGGAGATGCTTCTGGTTATTGTGCGTGGATTACAGTATTGAATGGCGAGGTACTACAAGAATTTGTAAAGACTTCTTGTTGGTAGTGCAAATAATGAATGATTTACGTTCGGTGTATAGAACAACAAAGAATGAAACAAATTGTGAATAAAAAGTATAGTTAAAAAGTAAATGAAACAACCGCTCCTCATATTAAATAAAGTTTACAATCCGATAGATGTAGAATTTACGTTCACATTAGCAGAGAAGTTTGAGAACACGGACTGGGATTTGAACAATAACGGTTATCTTGATGTTGAGGGCAGTGGTTTGTTAGCCACGCTCACAGATGAGATGAACGCCTTGAATGCGGCGTATTTGCAGAGCATCGGCGAGCCGAAAGCAAAGACGGTGTATTTCTTTTTGCTGCCCAACGCCCCTCAAAACAGGGACGGCATCACCATAGCGGGCGATATGCCGAGAGACAAACGTTTTGGGTACATCTTTACACTCCACGCTCCACACTGTTGCAGGGAGCTACGGCACAAGTACGAGGCGAAATCCATTATCGGGGTCGCGTGCTTCGATTTCGCGGTAGCCGCGGAACGGAACAGTGCAGTGCGTGGCATCATAGTACCAACTGCCACCGCGAAGCACTCGATAAAGACCCACCACTGTAGTACCCGTAGGATTATTGGTACCTGAAGGATAAGGATAGGTATCTTCATACCAATCACTACACCACTCTAAGACATTGCCGCTCATGTCATAAATACCCAATTCATTCGGATTTTTTTGTCCAACAACATGACCTTTAAGGTTAGCATGAGGGATACACCATGCCACGCTATTAATCTCATTACCACCACTATACTCATAGTTATGAGTACGTTGTCCGCCCTTGGCAGCATATTCCCACTCTGCTTCCGTTGGTAATCGGTAGCGCCTACCCGTTAATTGATTGAGTTTTTCTATATATTGCGCTATATCATCACAGTTAACGTTATACACCGGACAGCTATCGCCCAGACCATACGTACTTGAAGCAGCTAGTCCACCTGGCCAATAGCCCATCACGCTACACCATTGCTTTTGCGTTATTTCATACTTTCCTATCTGAAACGTACTGATGGACACCTCAGTGCCATTAAGTGTAGTAGTACCACCATCTACGGTTACCATTTCTATTTCAACATCAGGTTGACAAACACACTGCGGTTGCATAATACTATCACTTGAGCAACAAACCACACGAAAGCCTACATAAGGGTAACGATAGGATGGGGAGTTGTTGCGGCGATTCGTAACGGTACAATTCGCCGTATCGCCATTCCATCCACCACCTCGAATCACAAAATAAGAGCCTTGAAAAGATGATCCCGTAGGACTGATAGCTTCCGAAGGATATTGACTGCCATACCTATCGCTACACCATTCCCGGACATTGCCACTCATGTCGTAAATGTCTAATTCATTAGCGGTTTTGCTGCCTACAGCATGGGTCTTGTTACCTGCATTGGCGCTATACCAAGCCACCTCGCCAATGGTATTGCTTCCGCTATACGTATAATTGTTTGTACTTTGGCCTCCCTTAGCGGCGTATTCCCACTCCGCCTCTGTTGGCAGGCGGTAGTTTTTACCCGTTAACTGATTGAGTTTTTCCACATAGCGTAGTACATCATCATAGCTAACATTATACATCGGATAGTCATCGCCCACGCCATACTGGGGTGATGGCACATCGGCGGGCGACCAACTGCCCATCACGTCATACCACTGTTGTTGTGTTATTTCGTACTTGCTGACATGAAAATTACTCATCGTTACAGCAGTACCGTTGAGCATGGTCGTACCTCCCACCACGACAACCATCTCCGGCTCATTAGCCTGTGCTTGCGCAACCCTATTGACTATCAACAAAACAGCGGTCAATAATACAATTTTGATACCTATTTTCTGCATATCAATTTCAATTCATTATTCATTATTCGGTTTTGTACGCATAAAACGCAACAGACCTAAAAGACGTTTGTTGATTGGTTTTTCAGGATTGCGTTTTTTCAAGTGCAAGTAGATTCCCAATTTTTTCAGGATTGGTATTTTATGGGTTTCAACGAACTCTATAAGCGTGCCGTCAGGATCTTCGATATAGGTAAATCGTCCCGATGCTTCGCCCATATCGAAGTTGTGTTGATTAGCATGACTATCCACCGTAAAAGGGTAGCCATGTTGTTCACAATGGGCTTTTAAAACGTCCATACGATTTACATCAAAGCAAATTTGGATGAAGCCGGGATCGCCCCAATAGCGCCCTTCATATATCTTCTTGGGCGTCTTATTTAAAATTTGCACTAACTCAATGTAAGACGTGCCTAACAATTGGCTAAATCCACCGACACGCGGTTTGGAATGAGTTAGTAAAACCCTGCGGAAAGTACAGTCTCCGGATGGTAAAGCTTTAATATCGTCGAAATTACCTGTTTGGTCGGCAATCACCTTGTCGTAGCCTAATATGTCTTGGTACATTGGCAGCGTTTTGTCAATATCAGAGCATCCAACGATAGCGCCCACAGGACCGCCTGTCAATCGATGTTCGTCTCTGAATAAGGTTGTATCTTGTACTATTTGAAACAGATTACCAAATGGATCCTGCACGAAGAACGTATCATTGCCGTCTAAAGTTTTGTTTAGACCGCCTAAGATATGTACTTGAGGGTTATGACTAAAGAGGTTGTAGGTCTGTTGCACGTTCCGGCTTTTCATCTTTGCCACCAATACGCCGAGATCGCCAAAAGCAATCTCAAACGTTGCCTTTTGGGGTTTGCGTTCAGAATACTGCCAAACCTCAAAACCGCTACCACCTTGCATATTGATAACAATAGCGGCACGTCGCTTTTGGGGTTGATTGCCCGTATAAGGCAACATACGCTCCGCAACGGTATTGTCTTCAAGAATTTTGACATCCATGCCAAATACGTCAATATAGTATGTCCACGCTTCGGAAAAATTTTCAACGCCAATGCCAATTTGTTGAATACCGCTAATAATGTAGTCTTTCATAAGTTATGATTATTAAATTCGTTTTGCGTAAAAAAAGTCTTTTACGATTTTGCTGCAAGTGTCTTCCAAAATACCTTTCTTAACTATTGTTTTCGGATGCAGTAGAGATGGCGTATGCACCGAGTATCCGCGTTTAGGGTCGGATGCGCCATAAACCAACCGTCCCAATTGTGCCCAAAACAGCGCTCCGGCACACATTGCGCAAGGTTCAAGCGTTACGTAGAGTGTACACCGATTGAGATATTTGCCGCCAATATGATCCTGAGCTATGGTAATGCTTTGCATTTCTGCGTGCGCCGTACAATCCGTCAGACGTTCCGTGAGATTATGTGCGCGTGCAATAATCTGATTATCACACACAATCACAACACCAATAGGAACTTCATCTATAGCCGCAGCCTTAGAAGCCTCTTTCAAGGCTTCCTCCATGAAATACAAATCACTAGTATCCACTTCCATAGCAAACATGACTAACGTTTAATTAGCCTTCTATTTGCCTTGCACAATATTGTAAGTATCCGTCGCAATAACCAATTCTTCATCCGTAGTTACCAATAGCACCTTAACGGGTGAGTCATCGGTAGATACAATAGTATCTTTACCACGAAGATTGGTATTGATGGTTTTATCAAGTTTAACACCCATAAAATCAAGACCTTCGCAGACTTTTTCACGTACAGTATAATCGTTTTCGCCAATACCTCCGGTGAACAGTATAATATCGACACCTCCCATTGCGGCAGCATAAGCGCCCACGTATTTTTTAACCCTATAGTTGAACATCTCTAATGCTAATATAGACCGTTTGATGCCTTCCGGCACCAGCGATTCCAAATCACGCATATCTGAAGAAATACCGGACACACCCAGTAAGCCGCTCCGCTTATTGATTAGGTCGTTCATTTGCTTGGTCGTTAGACGCTCTTTATCTTGGATATAAAGCAGCACGCCGCTATCCAAATCGCCACACCGCGTACCCATCATAAGTCCTTCAACAGGCGTAAGTCCCATGGATGTATCCAACGATTTACCATGGTCAACAGCGCAGATAGAAGCGCCATTACCCAGATGGCACGAAATAATACGCTGGGACTTAATGTCCACACCTACCATATCGCAAGCTTTCTGTGCTACATAACGATGGCTTGTCCCATGAAAACCATAGCGACGGATGCTGTATTTTTCATAGTATTCATAAGGCAATGCGTACAAATAGGAGTAGTCCGGCATGGTCTGATGAAATGCCGTATCAAATACTGCTACTTGCGGTACATTAGGCAACACTGCTGTAATACTTTCCACACCTTTGAGGTTGGCAGGATTATGCAGCGGCGCTAAATCGGAGCACGCCACTAATTTGGCTATCACTTCGTTGTTGAGCAACACACTTTGACTGAATGATTCGCCACCATGTGCCACGCGATGACCGACGGCTTCGATCTCTTTCAAGTCTTTAATAACGCCCGTTTTGGGGTCTAACAAAGCATCTAAAACAAACTGAACCCCTTCTTTATGTGAAGGTATAGGCAATTCATTTTTTACTTTTTCGCCGCCTTTAGGTTGATGAGTGAGCGTTGCATGGTCTAAACCCACGCGTTCGACAAGCCCTTTTGCCAACACATCCGATGTCGAACCAACGGCAAACAATTGGTATTTAATGGACGAGCTGCCACAATTTAATACAAGTACTTTCATAA
>BNXT01000105.1 GCA_025999775.1 Bacteroidia bacterium
ACGATATTGCTGCGGCTAACCGTGTTGTTGTGCAGGTAAACACTAAACCAAATTTTTCTTTTAATGAGGTAGTAGTCAAAGGTAATAACAGCGATATTGATATTTCATTCACTCCTGACCGTCATTTGTATAACAGTAATTACACTTACCAAATTCAGCGTAGCGTGAATGGCGCTCCTTTCGCTAATTGGGGCGGCTCACATCCGTTTAAAGACAATAGCAATATCATAGGCGACAGTGTGAAGCACAACGACCCGGAGCCAAATTCACAATGCGACTTTTACCAGTACAAAGTCATTATTTCGGCGTTCAACACCACTTTTGAGGATACTTCTAAGAATACTACCGTATCCGGCAACACCGATTTTGTCGAAGCAAAGCCATTTACGGCAAGCAAAGGCGAACACGCCGGTTATGTGCGTCTGCAATGGAAAGTGAAAAAGCAAGTTGCCGGTCAGCCGGAAACCTACCGCGTTTTCCGCCAACTTGCTTCTAGCACCACAGGTACGTGGGACGAGTTGGAAACCGTTACTTCCAATGCCGCAACCGTTTATTGGAACGACAACAACGCCCTTACAGGCGTATTCTACCGCTATCGCGTGACGCTTTATCAGGTTTGTACAGGCGAAGAAAAATATCTTAACCATAAAGACGATATTGGCTTTACGCAGGCATTCGGCGTAGTGAGCGGGCGTATTACCTACGGAACCGGCGGAAATCCGGTAAAAGATGTGAATGTGCTTTTGAAAAAAAACGAACTGATGGACGGTGAAAAGCAATATCATTCGCTCAGATCTACCGGCAACGGACAAAAATTTGAGTTTTTGGCTGACTCTGCCTATTTCAACACTATATGGACTTCCAAAAACTGGACTTTGCAATATTGGTTGCGCCCCGATGGAACAAATACCGATAATGCTATTATCGGATTTATCGGCGGAAACGAAATTTATATGTCGCAAGTCGAGGGCGGATACAGGGTTTATACCAATTTTGGCGGCTCAACCTATACTTCCGAAATCATTCCTGCCAATAAATTTTCGCATATCGCTATTACACGCAGTGGAAACGATATGAAGATTTACACCGTTATAGACGCAAATCCGGACAGTATTTCGCTCAAAAACACAGCGTTTACCTATTCGGCGGCAAACACTCCTCAATCCGCTGCCAACAGCAAAATCTTTTTCGGACATGATTTGAAAGGCTATGTGGACGATATTCGTTTTTGGAGCAAAGCATTGACCGAAGCCGAAATCCTGCGTGATTACAGCCGTATACTTGTTGGCAACGAAAACGGCTTAAAGGGCTATTGGACATTCGACGAAGGACTTCCGGGCTATGCCTTTGACCGCTCGCGTGTGGGAACAACTTACAACGGAAATCACGCTACCACTGTTACCCTTACCGGCAGCGACATTGTGCCGGATGCCGCCTATCAACTATCGCTCAAAGGCATTACGGACACTAACGGCAACTACCAAATCGAAGGCATTGCATACAGCGGCGAAGGTACAAGTTACTCCATTATTCCGTCTTTCGGCAGTATATATTTTGCAGAAGACGGCAATGAAATTGACAATCGCCACAAGTTTAACCCTACCGAACAGTTGCGCTATATTTCTGCGTCTTCGAAAGTGCATAATGCCACCGACTTTACCGATATTTCAGCCTTTATGCTGCGCGGACAGGCGCTATATGAAGGCGGCAACTATCCTGTGGCTGATTGCTCGTTTGAAATAGACGGTGTGCTGCTTACCAAACCCAATGGCTCGGTTGAAAAATCGAAATTTGACGGCACATTTGTAATATCAGTACCTATTGGTCAGCACAGCGTTAGAGTGGTGAAAACCGGACATACTTTTGCCAACAATGGTTATTTGAAAGATGAAAACGGCGTTGATTATATCTATAACTCGCCAAAAGCAAATATCAAATTCAATGACTTGACCAAAATTAAACTCATTGGGCGCGTTGTAGGTGGCAATACCGAAAACGACAAAGTGCTTGGCTTTGGCGAATCGGTAAACAATATCGGTGTGGAAACGCTTGTGTTGCAAACCACGCTTCCGCAATACGATTTTGTTAACGTTCCTGCTACACAAACCTACAATCACAACAATGGCGAGTGGCATAAATCCGGCAGTTTGTCAAACGACCTAACAACGGTAGATTACAATAAGAAAGACATAACAATTCACATTAGTCCTGCGACAGGCGAATTTATGGCTATGGTATATCCCGAGCCCTATAATATCCAGCCGATTACGGTTCGTCAGGGCGCTAATCCCAACTTCCAAATCAAAGGCGGCGAAGCAATCGACCTTACGGACTATGCTTACAGCAGCAATGACCAGCTGCAAACGAGCATACGCACTTGGGTTGATTCTTCATTTGTGAGAAATGTTCCGGGCGTGCTTGACCATTGGGTTCGCAGCGAAAAAGCCGACACCGTTCGCTACAACTACAAATGGACTGCAATGTACCAGGCAACGCCTACTTTGGGTGTTACGCAACTTGTGAACAATGCCGCAGTACCCTATTTCGGCGAGAAATCCTATATTATCAAAGACGAAATCGGCGGTACACCCAACGACACGGTTACGCTTTACAACAGCAATACAGACCAATACCTTTTTGGCAAACCTGTATTTTTACAGGGTACAACCTACAAGATGCTGTTCAACGCCTTTGAAGAATACAGCAACTATGTGAATAACCCTGTTACTACGGTTTCTTACCCCATTTTAGGAGGTTCGCTAAATATCACCAACGATATTCGCTTAAATGCACAACCCGAAACCATTGAAACAGACAACGAAGGCAAGCTACTGTATGAATTTATGGCAGGCGCGCCCGACCTCACTACCGGAAAGCATAACTTCAACGCAACGCTTACTCTCGGCGCAGTGACCTACTATTGGAATGTGACCAATCCTGCGCTTGTAGCAGGCGGCAACTCACAAAACCCGATGAACGTTTGGCATTTGGGCGATAAAGTAACAGGTACTGACTTTATGACTGCCGGACCTGACGAAGTTTCTTTTATTCTGCGCGACCCTCCCGGTAGTAATTCCAGCGCGTTTATTGAAGAAGGAAGTACTTTTACAAAAAAAACTACAAATTCGCTTGATAATGGATTGTTTTTTAGTCAAAACTATACAGGACATGGCGGATTAAAACTTAAGACTGTCGTTGGCTTGGGTGTCGGTATTATCAGTAGTACAGAAGTTTCTCTTGATGTTTCTGACGGTAGAAAAGAGGAAGTACGATTCTCGAATGGCACCGAATCTACCAAGACAACAACCCTTACCGAGCGTTTCCAAACCTCTGACGACCCGCTCTATGACGGCTGGCGCGGCGATGTATTCGTGGGGAACTCTACAAACCTCCTCTACGGTATCGCAAACGGTATCAGAATCCAGAAAGGCGCTGTTAGCGGCGCGCTTGCTACGCAGGGCAACTACAAAATCGCTCCTTCGGCAGCACTTGCGTACGGTCAAACCTTTGCTACTCGTTTTGCATACACGCAAGTGGAAATTGAGGAAATTATGCTCCCAAAATGGAAAGAAGGTATTTCAACCCGCCTCCAACCGGTTGGATTTAGCGTGAATGTAAACAATATATCTTCACCGGTATATGTGTCGAAACTTCAACCCGATAATGTAAATTTTGGCAAATCGAACCTCGATGATGTGTTTGTGGCGATGTCCGGATATAGCATTGAAAAACCTTATGACGGTTTCAGCTACAAAATTTACTTCCCCAATAAACCGGAATGGGCATTGACAGGCGAAAATATGAAGAATTTCACCGACTCTGTTCTTTGGGCAAACAATCAGATAGATATGTGGACAGCGGTTTTGGCGCAGAACGAACAAGAAAAGATTGAGATGCAGCACAAAGGCAACTACTCCTTTGGCGGCGGCGCTCAGATTGACTATTCAGAGCAAACTATTAATTCTTCGACATTCTCTCACAAATGGAAATATGTCATAAATCCAATTATTGGAGATAATAATGGTCGTACAACCAATGGTATTGGTTCTACTCTCGAAAAGAAAACAGAAACTATCAAAGAAAGTGAAAATGGAAATAGCACAAGTACCGAAAAAAACTTTTCTACCGGTTTTACCCTCAAAGAAAATGGTGGAAACGACGAACTCACTGTTGATTATGGTATGACACCATCGGGTACATTTGCCTTCAAAACACGCGGCGGGCGCACGGCTTGCCCTTACGAGGAGGCATATTACAGCAAATATTATCAACCCGGCACCCTTTTGAACGAAGGCACAATGCAGATTGAAGTTCCGGTTATCACAAACGAAACCGCACCGCAATTAAATGTTCCTGCCAACAATACGGCTAATTTTGTGCTAAATCTGAAAAACGAAAGTGAAACCGGCGCCGATGTGTGGTTCCAGCTGATTGTAGATGAAGCAACCAATCCAGACGGCGCGCAACTCAAAATTGACGGTGGCGCCATTGGCAACGGACGCTTGTTCCTTGTTCCTGCCGGTAAGGTTTTGCAAAAAACATTAACTGTCGGCAAAGGTACAGTAAATGACTACGACAATATCGGAATCATTTTGCGTTCCGAATGTCAAAGCGACCCGACAAGTTTCCTGCCTGTCATTGCCGATACGGCTTATGTTACAGCGCATTTTGTTCCCGCTTGCTCTGATGTGAAAATATCGGCGCCTGCCAACAATTTTATCGTAAATTCCGAAACAGGCGATACATTGAGCGTTACTTTGCAGGATTTCGATGTTAATTTCCCCAATTTCGGTTATATCCGCCTCGAACAGCGTCAGGTTGGTATGCCCACTTGGACTACGTTACGCACGTTCTACCCGACAAATATTTTCAATAGTCCGACAACTACCGACGGCACAAAAGAAAATATTGCAGGTCGCGCCTTCATAGAGTATGATTGGAAGATGTCGAACAACGCAGACGGACAATACGAACTCCGCGCTGTAACAGCCGCAGTTAATATTGTAAATAATGCAATCGTTGGCAATCCGCTTTCTACCTATTCTACGGCTGCCATCAGCGGTTACAAAGATATGGTTAAGCCCGTTGCAATCGGAGCGCCTTCGCCCGCCAACGGCATTTACGGCGCAGGCGATGAACTGTCGGTAACTTTCAACGAAAATATCAATACCGCAATGGTGATTTCGGACAATATCGCGGTTACTTACGGCGCAAGCAAAACCGTTGTGCCTGTAACTT
>BNXT01000106.1 GCA_025999775.1 Bacteroidia bacterium
TAAAAAATTTAGATGATGAATGGTGGAATACGGCAAAACTGTCTGATGATTGGTTGGATAAAATTTTTCCCGCATTTTACAAACAATTAGGAGTAAATGTTGGCGCAAATTTTAAGAAGAATTATTATTTACTTATTTCATTGTTGGACAAAAAAAATATTTCTGCCGAAATTTCTGAAAAATTAGATGCTATTTATGGCTTACTAAAATGATAAGGGAAAAAACAATTTTAAAGAAAAAGTAGTAATTCAAAAATTTTGTGTAAATTTGCAAAAGTCGTTACAAATTACAAAGATAATTTGTAGAGTGTCAACTTAAAATGTACTTCAATGAAAGTAACTCGTCTTTTTGATATATTGCCTTACGTTAAGGAAACCTACGGGAATCTTAGCAATATGGTGAACAAAAAAATGAATGGTCAATGGCAAGGCTATACCACAGATGAATTTATTGACAGCGTAGATACGTTGAGTTATGGGTTACTTGATTTAGGATTACAGCCCGGCGATACCGTAGCTATTATCAGTAGTAACCGACCGGAGTGGAATTTTTTAGATTTGGCAGTGCAACAAATAGGAGCCATACCCGTGCCTATTTATCCGACTATCAGTGAAAGTGAGTACGACTACATTTTGAATCATGCCGATGTTAAACTTGTTTTTTCTGAAGGTGCAGAATTGCTCCAAAAGTTAGAGCATATCCTTCATAAAGTGCCTTCCATAAAAGAGATTTTTACGTTTATAGATAGGGGTGAGCATCGCTATTTAGCGCAATTATTCGAATTAGGTCGGCAGCATCCGCAACCGGCGCTGTTGCAACAATACAAAGACCGTATTCGTCCCGATGATACGGCGACCATCATTTTTACTTCGGGGACTACAGGTGTTTCTAAAGGCGTGATGCTTACTCACTCCAATATCATACTGAATATAGATGGTTTGTGGGATGTCCCAAAATGTGAAGGCGCGGTTATTAATGCGCTGAGTTTTTTGCCGTTGTGCCACGTCTATGAACGAACGGTGAACTATTTATACTTCATGAAAGGCTACCATGTGTATTATGCAGAAAATGCAGCAGCGGTAGCAACAACGGCTCAAGAAATACAGCCACAGATTATGGTGTGCGTGCCTCGTATTTTTGAAAAATTGTATGACAAAATCTATACCGCAGGAGAGAAAATGCCGCTGGTATCAAAATGGATTTACTATTGGGCGATACACTTGGCGTTGCGGTTTAATGCCGACCATCAAACAAGACTGTACCGTATTGAACACGCTATTGCCGACAAATTAGTATATAAGAAACTGCGTGATGTTTTGGGTGGTAATATCCGTCTTATTATCAGTGGTGGAGCAGCTATACAGGAACGGTTGGCACGATTCTTTTTGGGTATCGGATTGCCCTTCATCGAAGGCTACGGCATGACGGAAACATCGCCTGTTATAGCGGTTAATTTATGGGAGAAAGGTTGTAGTAGAATAGGTACGGTGGGATTTGTACTGAAAGATTTGGAAGTGAAAATAGCTAAGGATAATGAAATCCTTGTACGAGGCTACAGCGTGATGAAAGGGTACTACAAAAATCCTGAAGAAACAAGCGCTGTCATTGATGCGGAAGGCTTCCTCCATACCGGCGATTTAGGCAGTTTTGAGGATGGTAAGTTTCTCAAGATTGTGGGACGTAAAAAATCCCTGTTTAAAACGTCATTTGGAAAATTTGTGAATCCAATCCTTATTGAAGACAAGTTTAAAGAATCCCCTTTTATAGACAACATGATGGTTGTAGGTGAAGGACAAAAATTCGCGGCAGCGATTATTACAATAGATTGGGAGTTCTTAAGAGGCTGGTGGAAACGCAAAAGTTTAGGCGCTTTCCCTGAAAAAACAGAGGCTCTTAACCATCCGCTTTTTAAGAAACGTATCAAAAAAGAGGTTGCTAAGTATAATGAGTTTTTTGGTAAAACAGAGCAAATAGGGAAATATACAGTTATTGCAGATGAATGGTCGCCGGAAACGGGTGAACTCTCTCAAACACTCAAACTGCGTCGCAACCTTGTAGAACCGCACTATAAAGAGCAAATCGAAGCATTGTTCGTGTAGTGATTTTTTTTTGTTGCAACAAAAAAAAGGGTGGTCAATAGACCACCCTTTCAGTTCTCAAGGTGCATTACAAACGGATTAAACCATTTTTTTCTGCTTCCAACAAACAAGCGTAGATGCCTTTTTTGCTAATATTACGTATGGCTTTAGCCGATACTCTAAGCGTAACCCAAGCGTCTTCTTCGGGTACATAGAATTTCTTGACCTGAAGATTCGGATAGAATCTGCGCCTTGTTTTAATGTTCGAGTGCGACACATTATTGCCGCTAATCACTTTCTTTCCAGTAAGTTCACAAACTCTTGACATAACCTATACTTGTTAAATTGGGGTGCAAAGTTACAAATAATTTTTGACTTTACCAACTATTTTTTAAAAAAGTTCACCTTGCTCAAAATGGTCATCACCAAAATGGTCATCTGTATCATCTTCCGATTGTACTTCTATTGGTTCCTCATAAGGCAATGATTCCAACCATGTCAGCGATTTAATAGCAAAGTTAGAGAGCTTCTTTCCTTTCACTTTATAGCTTTTAGCCTCGATGGTCTCCGCTATGTTCAGGGTATCGTTATGCAGCGTTTTTTTATTGACTTTGTGGTCATACTCTATTTCCAACATAGGAAGGTAATCCGTACTAATCGTTACCAAGCTTGTATCGGGATGGCTATCGCTATCCACAAAAGGAATCGTCATTTTATCTTTATCTTCCACTAAAAACCGCTTCACATAATGGATTTTACTGCCACCGTCGAAATAAACGGCAGTAACAGGCTTTTTGGGGTTGTATTGTTCGATATGCAGGATGTCGTCATCATAACGATTGGTTAAATCGGAGTTGGTTAATCGGTAGTAACCGGCGTTGGTGATCACGAGTATTTTATCGGTTGGCTTAAACTCTCCCAAATAGGCTCCACGTCCTTCGCTGTTGAGCCGTTTGATACTTTCATCAAACCAAATTTTACGAGCGCCCAACGTGGACAATCCGCGATTTTCCATGACAATTTTTCTCACGCTATGTCTTGACACGATATTACCCATAGACGAACGTCCTTTGATGGTTAGTTCGGCGAAATCGAACTCATACTCCAAGCGCCGTAATCCGGGTTTGTTTTTCAGCGCTATCTTAATTTTTTCGGCTTCTCCGTTGGGGTTTACCGTAAAATAGAGTACTTTACTATCTTTTGTCCCTTTTGTGAGGTCATACGGTTTATCGCGCGTTATGCCGCCCACCGAAAAACGTTTAGCATACGAGAAGCCTTGTTTACCATCCTGATAGACCATATTATACACGGTGCGCTCGTCATTTTTCTTAAAAATACCGACATGAATGATATTTTGTCCGAAGAACGTTTTTTCCGCCACTTTAGATACCATGAAACTACCATCTTCACGGAAAGCGATGATGTCGTCCAAATCGGAGCAATCTGCAATAAATTCGTCTTTTTTAAGACCGGTTCCGACAAAGCCATCGTCCCTATTCATATACAATTTAACATTGTTCGCCGCCACATTTTGTGCCTGTATCGTTTCAAAGCTACGCAACTCGGTCTTGCGTTCATACGGTTTGCCGTATTTTTTCTTCAAATTCTGAAAATACGCAATAGCGTAGTCCGTCAGGTGTGCCAGATGATTTTGTACCTCATCTATCTCTGCTTCTACACTCTTGATATGCTCATCCGCTTTTTTCACATCAAACTTGGAAATCTTACGTACCGGTTTTTCGGTCAGTTTCACAATGTCTTCACGCAAAATATCCTTACGCAACAGTTTCTGAAAAGGTTTAAATGCGGTTTTGATATTGTCCAAGATATTATCCCATGTTTTAACATCGTTTTCGAGTTCACGATAGATACGTTGTTCAAAAAATATCTTTTCCAATGAGCTATAGTGCCAGTCAGTATCTAATTCTTCGAGTCGTATCTCCAATTCCCGTTGCAATAGCTGTTTCGTTTTTTCTGTGCTGTAGCGCAAAACGTCGCTTACAGTAACAAAGACCGGTTTTTGCTCTTGTATCACGCACACATTGGGCGAAATAGACACTTCACAGTCGGTAAATACATACAACGCGTCAATGGTTGTGTCAATGGATACATTAGGCTCTAAATGCACTAATATCTCAACATTTTCGGACGTATTATCGTCGATTTTTTTGATCTTAATTTTACCTCTATCGCGCGCTTTGATGATAGAGTCTATTACTTTTTCTGTTGTAGTAGAGAAAGGAATTTCCGTGATGACCAATGTTTTCTTGTCTAATGGCTTTATTCTGGCGCGAATGCGTACTTTACCGCCGCGTAAGCCGTCATTGTAGTTAGAGACATCCATCATGCCGGCTGTCGGAAAGTCGGGATATAGCTCAAACGGCTGATTTTTCAATATTTTAATGGTGGCATCAATTAATTCGTTGAAGTTATGCGGTAATATTGAGGTCGCCATACCTACAGCGATACCGTCAGCGCCTTGTAGTAGCAATAACGGGAATTTGACCGACAGCGCCACCGGTTCACGATTACGACCATCATAAGACATTTTCCACGCGGTTGTTTTATCGTTGAAAACCACCTCCGTAGCAAATTTGGATAGTCGCGCTTCAATATAACGGGGCGCTGCCGCCGAATCGCCCGTTAAGATATTACCCCAGTTACCTTGACAATCAATGAGATAGTCTTTTTGTCCTAATTGTACCAAGGCATCACCGATGGATGCGTCGCCATGCGGATGGTATTTCATTGTATTACCAATGATATTAGCCACTTTGTTGTAACGTCCGTCGTCCAATTCCTTCATAGAATGCAGAATACGCCGCTGTACGGGTTTCAATCCGTCCTGTATTTCAGGTATGGCACGCTCCAATATCACGTAGGACGCATAATCCAAATACCATGACTGGTACATATCGTGCAAACTGAATTTGCGGTACGCATTTTCGTTGGTACTGCTCTGCACGGCGTTACCAGCCTCTTTGGTCGCCGAATCCTCCAATATATCGTTAGTAGGTTTTTCTGTTTTAGACATGCTGCTGAATAAGCATGCCAAAATCAAAAAATAAATGTCTTCTTTTTGTGGCGCTCCTCCTGTGTTTCAATATATCGTGCTACTTGTGGAATTCCACACTCCACACTCAATTCATTATTCA
>BNXT01000107.1 GCA_025999775.1 Bacteroidia bacterium
TTGCGGCACGGTGTAATCCAACGTAATTATGATTACGGTTTATCCAGATATTGTAGCAGGCGCAATCAGTGGTGCACAAACGATTTGCTACAACACCGCACCCGCACAACTGACAGGTACAAATTGCACCGGTGGCGATGGAACATATTCGTATCAATGGGAAGAATCGCCCAATGGCAGCACGTCTTGGACAAATGCCACAGGCGCCGGCGCAACGGGTTTAAATTTCACATCGTCTGCATTAACGCAAACCACTTATTTTCGATTAAAATATGAGAGTGGCAGCAGTTGCGGCACGGTGTATTCCAACGTAATTATGATTACGGTTTATCCAGATATTGTAGCAGGCGCAATCAGTGGTGCACAAACGATTTGCTACAACACCGCACCCGCCCAACTGACAGGTACAAATTGCACCGGTGGCGATGGAACATATTCGTATCAATGGGAAGAATCGCCCAATGGTAGTACGTCATGGACAAATGCCACAGGCGCCGGCGCAACGGGTTTAAATTTCACATCGTCTGCATTGACGCAAACAACTTATTTTCGATTAAAATATGAGAGTGGCAGCGGTTGCGGCACGGTTTATTCTTCTGCGGTTGCAGTTACAGTTTATCCGCAAATTCAATCAGGTACAATTACAGGGGAACAAACCATTTGTTACAATTCCGTGCCTTCGCAATTTTCGACTACTCCGAGCGGTGCAGGAAATTCCTACACTTATCAGTGGCAAAGCTCCACAACGAGCAGTACAACAGGTTTTACTAATATTTCAAGCGCAACAAATGCAACCTATCAAGCAGGAAATCTCACGCAGACAACTTATTACCGCGTTGTGGTAACTTCTACAACTTGCGGGACTTCGGCAACAAGCAATGCGATAAAGGTTACCGTTCATCCTGATTTTGTGACAGGCACAATCAGTGGTGCACAAACGATTTGCTACAACACCGCACCCGCCCAACTGACGGGTACAAATTGCAGCGGTGGAGACGGGACATACACTTATCAATGGGAAAAATCGCCCAATGGCAGCACGTCTTGGACAAATGCCACAGGCACCGGCGCAACGGGTTTAAATTTTACATCGCCTGCATTAACGCAAACAACTTATTTTCGATTAAAATATGAGAGTGGCAGCGGTTGCGGCACGGTGTATTCCAACGTAATTATGATTACGGTTTATCCAGATATTGTAGCGGCAACAATCAGTAGTAATCAAACAATATGCTACAATTCCGTACCGACTGCAATATCAGTATCCACAGTGGCAAGCGGTGGAAACGGCAGTTTCAATAACCAATGGCAAGTATTGAACGGCTCAACTTGGACAGATATTGCAGGACAGACAAGCAATGTTTATCAGCCGTCAAACCTTACAACGACAACACAATATAGATTGAAAAGCACGTTTGATTACGGTTGCGGCACTGTTTATTCAAACATAATAACTGTTACGGTTTATGCAGATATTAATGCAGGCGTGATTTCCAGTTCGCAAACCATTTGTTACAATTCCGTGCCTTCGCAATTTTCGACCACTCCGAGCGGTGCAGGAAATTCCTACACTTATCAATGGCAAAGCTCCACAACGAGTAGCACAACAGGTTTTACTAATATTTTAAGCGCAACAAATGCAACCTATCAAGCAGGAAATCTCACGCAGACAACTTATTACCGCGTTGTGGTAACTTCTACAACTTGCGGGACTTCGGCAACAAGCGATGCGATAAAGGTTACCGTTCATCCTGATTTTGTGACAGGCACAATCAGTGGTGCACAAACAATTTGCTACAACACCGCACCCGCCCAACTGACAGGTACAAATTGCAGCGGTGGAGACGGGACATACACTTATCAATGGGAAAAATCGCCCAATGGCAGCACGTCTTGGACAAATGCCACAGGCACAGGCGCAACGAGTTTAAATTTCACTTCGTCTGCATTGACGCAAACCACTTATTACCGTTTGGCTTTTACTTCCGGCAGCGGTTGCGGCACGGTTTATTCAAACGCTGTTCAAGTTACGGTTCGTCCTGAATTTACAGCAGGAACAATTTCAGCAAATCAAACAATTTGCTACAATACAGTACCGGTACAACTCACTCGAACAGCCAACTGCACCGGCGGAGACGGCTATTATTCGTATCAATGGCAAAGTTCTACAATAAGCAGTACAACAGGTTTTAACAATATCGGCGGCGCAA
The DNA here is from genome assembly GCA_025999775.1 of Bacteroidia bacterium. Classification (GTDB taxonomy): domain Bacteria; phylum Bacteroidota; class Bacteroidia; order Bacteroidales; family P3; genus BNXT01. The sequence continues at coordinate 2,211 of BNXT01000107.1, forward strand.
TAGGCAACTCTCATCAACTGCCAGCACTCACGCAAACCACTTATTATCGTTTAGCATTTACTTCCGGCAGCGGTTGCGGCACAGTTTATTCTTCTGCGGTTGCAGTTACAGTTTATCCGCAAATTCAATCAGGAACAATTACAGGGGAGCAAACCATTTGTTACAATTCCGTGCCTTCGCAATTTTCCTTTTCAACTACTCCGAGTGGTGCAGGAAATACCTACACTTATCAATGGCAAAGCTCCACAACGAGTAGCACAACAGGTTTTACTAATATTTCAAGCGCAACAAATGCAACCTATCAAGCAGGAAATCTCACGCAGACAACTTATTACCGCGTTGTGGTAACTTCTACAACTTGCGGGACTTCGGCAACAAGCAATGCAATAACGGTTACAGTGCGTCCTGAATTTATCGCAGGCACAATCGGTGGTGCACAAACGATTTGCTACAACACCGCACCCGCACAATTAACAAGTACAAATTGCACTGGTGGACACGGGGGGACATACACTTATCAATGGGAAAAATCGCCAAACGGTAGCGATACATGGACAAATGCCATAGGCACCGGCGCAACGGGTTTAAATTTCACATCGTCTGCATTAACGCAAACAACGTATTTTCGCTTAAAATACACGAGCGGCAGCGGTTGCGGCACGGTTTATTCAAATATAATAATAAAAACTGTTTATGCCGATATTTCGTCAGGTACAATCAGCGGTGCACAGACCATTTGTTACAATTCCGCACCTTCGCAATTGTCCTTTTCGACCACTCCGAGCGGTGCAGGAAACTCCTACACTTATCAATGGCAAAGCTCCACAACGAGCAGTACAACAGGTTTTACAAATATTCCGTCTGCAACGCAAGCCACTTATCAAGCAGGAAATCTCACGCAGACAACTTATTATCGCGTTGTTGTAACTTCTACAACTTGCGACACTTCGGCAACAAGCAATGCAATAACGGTAACAGTTCGACCTAATTTTGTTGCAGGTACTATTTCGGCTACACAAACCATTTGCTATAACACTGCGCCTTCACAATTGACCGCCACAAATTGCAGTGGTGGCGATGGAACATATTCATATCAATGGGAAAAATCGCCCAATGGCAGCACATCTTGGACAAATGCCACAGGCACCGGCGCAACGGGTTTAAATTTCACATCGCCTGCATTAACGCAAACAACGTATTTTCGCTTAAAATACACGAGCGGCAGCGGTTGCGGCACGGTTTATTCAAATGTAATAATAAAAACTGTTTATGCCGATATTTCGTCAGGTACAATCAGCGGTACACAGACCATTTGTTACAATTCCGCACCTTCGCAATTGTCCTTTTCGACCACTCCGAGCGGTGCAGGAAATTCCTACACTTATCAATGGCAAAGCTCCACAACGAGCAGCACAACAGGTTTTACTAATATTTCAAGCGCAACGCAAGCCACTTATCAAGCAGGAAATCTCACGCAGACAACTTATTACCGCGTTGTTGTAACTTCTACAACTTGCGGCGCTTCGGCAACAAGTAATGCAATTAGTGTTATCGTTCGACCTAATTTTGTGGCAGGTACTATTTCGGCTACACAAACCATTTGCTATAACACTGCGCCTTCACAATTGACTGCCACAAATTGCAGTGGTGGCGATGGAACATATTCGTATCAATGGGAAAGATCGCCCAATGGTAGCGCTTCATGGACAAATGCCACAGGCACAGGCGCAACGGAGTTAAATTTCACATCGTCTGCATTAACGCAAACAACGTATTTTCGCTTAAAATACACGAGCGGCAGCGGTTGCGGCACGGTTTATTCCAACGTAATTATGGTTACGGTTTATCCTGATATTGCAGCGGCAACAATCAGTGGTACACAGACCATTTGTTACAATTCCGCACCTTCGCAATTGTCCTTTTCGACCACTCCGAGCGGTGCAGGAAACACCTATACTTATCAGTGGCAAAGTTCAACTACGAGCAGCACAACAGGTTTTACAAATATTCCGTCTGCAACGCAAGCCACTTATCAAGCAGGAAATCTCACGCAGACAACTTATTACCGTGTTGTTGTAACTTCTACAACTTGCGGCACTTCGGCAACAAGTAATGCAATAACGGTTACAGTGCGCCCTGAATTTATCGCAGGCACAATCAGTAGTGCACAAAAGATTTGCTATAACACCGCACCAAATCAACTGACAAGCACAAATTGCAGCGGTGGCGATGGAACATATTCGTATCAATGGGAACAATCAACCAACGGCAGCACGTCTTGGACTAATGCTACAGGTTCAGGTACAACAAGTTTAAACTTTACATCGCCTGCATTAACGCAAACAACGTATTTTCGCTTAAAATACACGAGCGGTAGCGGTTGCGGCACCGTTTATTCAAATGTTGTTCAAATTCTTGTAAATCCTTTACCAACAAATAAATCATTAGTAGGCGAAATGGTTGTTTGCAACAACTTAAATGATGGACAATATTATTTGGCAACAACCGAAGGAAACATTAATTATCAATGGAGCATATCTGGTGGCGAAATTACATCTTCTATCTACAACAACAACGTTATCGTTCATTGGAACAGAAATGTTGGAAATGGAATTTTGACTTTACGGCAATCCAATGCTTTAACCGGTTGTGTTTTGGAAACCGATTATATCATTGTTAAATCTTCCAATGCGGCTCCCGACAAAACAACTATTTTGAAAAAACAAAACTCAAATATATTGATTTGTGGAGATATTTCGTCAAATATTCATTACGAATGGGGTTTTATCAATAAAACAACAGGTCAAGTAACGATTATTCCCGGATCCGATTGTCGATACATTATGTTTCCGCACCAGATAGATGTTACGAGATACGACTATTTTGTAAATACAGCATTTTCGTACAGTAACAATAACAGTGGATCTTGTTCAACATGGTCGTATTACAGTGGAAATGCAGCGCTGTCTGCGTCTCAAAACACTACATTGAGTTTTACGCTTGCGCCAAACCCCACAAA
>BNXT01000108.1 GCA_025999775.1 Bacteroidia bacterium
GATTATAGCTAATCCCATATATGACCTTGCGTTTAAGCGGCTGATGGAGAGCGAGCGCGTAGCGAAGTTTTTCATAGGTACGCTGCTAGGGCAAACCATTGAGACGGTTACCACCGCTTCGCAGGAGTTCACGCGCTACAACAAAGAGGAGCGGCTCGCCGTCTTTCGGTTAGACTTTGTGGCAACTATACGCACCGACACCGGCGAACACAAAAAGGTGCTCATTGAGATGCAAAAAGCCAAAGAGTTGGGCGACTTGATGCGCTTTCGCGGCTACTTGGGTGAGCAGTATAAGAAAGAAGATATAGTGAACGACCGACACGAAGTGTTGCCCATTACCACTATTTACGTGTTGGGCTTCAACCTGCCCGAAATAGACAGCGCCTGCATAAAAATTGGGCGTGAATATACGGATATGATAACGCAGCAAACCATTGCAGAGCGGAGCCGCTTTATTGAATGTTTCACGCACGATAGCTACGTGGTGCAGACGCGGCGCATTTCGCAGCGCTATCAGACTCAGTTGGACAAGTTAATGAGCGTGTTTGCGCAAGAGAATTTTACGGACGACAAAGAGGTTACCAAGCAGTACACCCACGAAACGGACGATGTGGATATAAAGGCAATGACGGATATTTTGCACCACGTGGGCACCGACCCCGCGGAACGCAAGGAGTTGGACAACGAAATAGAATGGCGACGTACCTACGAGGAGTGGTTTGGCGAACGAGATAGAAAGATCATGGAGCGAGACAAAATTATCGAAGAAGCTCACAAAACCCTTGCAGAGAAAGACCAAGAAAACGACGCCCTCCGAAAGCGCATTGCTGAATTGACGCAGCGTATCGAGGCAGATCCGAACGCTTGTTAGAATATGCCGAGATAGCAAGGAAAAAGCCGTAAGGCAATTAGAAAACAAGAATTGAGAAATTTCTGCATTTTTAAATTTCTAAATTAAAAAAAAATTTGTACCTTTGCAGCCTCATTAAAATAAATATTAACCAAACGAAAGGAAAAGGTATTATTCTATGATCGTAGTTCCAATGAAAGAGGGCGATAACATTGACCGCAGCTTGAAGAAATTAAAACGCAAGTTTGACAAAACCGGCGTTATTAAAGAGTTGCGTCGCCGTAAACAATTCACGAAACCTTCAGTGATTATGCGCGAACAGCGTTTAAAGGCTATCTATGTTCAGAAGCTGAGAACCGCTGAAGAAGAAAACAATTTATAGAACGTTGATCATTCTAACCTTAAATCGCTTTCATGTCGGGGGCGATTTTTTTTGCAATTAAAGAACAAACAATGGTATCGCATTTGTTATCTAAATCAGTAGCTTTATATGTATTACTGCCAAAATTGCAGTTTTTTGGATTGGCACGATTTTTGCATGTTTAATTCGTACGAAATTGATACCGTTACAAACAAAATGACATCTTGATAGATTTAACCAAAACTAACATTATGACAGAGCAAGCTGTTGATATTAAGCAACTCAATGAAAAAATTCAGCAAGAGAGCGCTTTTGTGGACATCCTGACGATGGAGATACAAAAAGCTATTATCGGGCAAAAACAGATGGTCGAACGTTTACTCATTGGTTTATTAGCCAATGGGCATGTCCTTTTGGAGGGCGTACCCGGGTTGGCTAAAACCTTAGCCATTAAATCCTTAGCCGATGCCGTAGATGCTAAGTTCTCCCGTATTCAATTTACGCCGGATTTACTTCCTGCTGACCTTATTGGTACGATGATCTACAGCCAAAAAGACGAGCAGTTTATTACCAAGAAGGGACCTATCTTTGCGAATTTCATTCTTGCCGATGAAATCAACCGTGCACCCGCCAAGGTACAAAGCGCACTCTTGGAGGCTATGCAAGAACATCAAGTAACCATTGGCGAACAAACCTATAAGTTGGACGATCCTTTCCTCGTGTTAGCTACACAAAATCCGGTCGAACAAGAAGGTACTTATCCGTTGCCGGAAGCGCAGATTGACCGTTTTATGCTTAAGGTGGTCATCAGCTATCCCAAGAAAGAAGAGGAGAAGCTCATCATCCGCCAAAACATGCAAAAGACCTATCCACAAATCAAACGCGTCGTTAAGCCCGGCGATATTCTGCGTGCACGCGACCTGACACGTGAGGTGTATCTGGATGAAAAAATTGAGACTTACATCACTAACATCGTTTTTGCAACCCGTTTCCCTCAGGAATATAAATTAGGTAACTTCCATGACCTTATATCGTATGGTAGTTCGCCGCGTGCAAGTATCAACTTAGCTTTAGCCTCGAAAGCCTACGCCTTCATTAAGCGCCGCGGATACGTCATTCCCGAAGATGTGCGTGCTATATGCCACGATGTCATGCGTCATCGTATAGGATTGACCTACGAAGCTGAAGCAGAAAATATTACCTCAGAAGATATTATCAACGAAATACTCAACACTGTCGAGGTTCCTTAGTAGATAGTAGAATATGGATACAGCCGATTTATTAAAAAAAGTTCGTAAGATAGAAATTAAGACCAAGGGGCTTTCGCAGCAGATTTTTTCGGGAGCTTACTTGTCTCATTTCAAGGGTCGCGGTATGGCTTTCAGTGAAGTAAGAGAGTACTATTACGGGGACGACGTACGCGCTATTGACTGGAATGTTACGGCTCGATTTGATCGTCCGTATATCAAAGTGTTCGAGGAAGAGCGTGAAATGACCGTGATATTGCTCATTGACGTGAGCGCCTCTAATATTTTTGGCACTAAAAAATGTTTCAAGCAAGATTTAATCACCGAAATAGCCGCTGTACTCTCTTTTTCGGCGATACAAAACAATGATAAAGTAGGCGTTATCTTCTTTTCTGACCAAGTGGAGAAATATATTCCGCCTAAAAAAGGACGCTCGCACATCCTACGTATTATTCGTGAATTGTTGACGCTTGAACCAGTTGATAAACAAACGAGTATCGGTAATGCACTGCAATTTTTGAATAACGTCATTAAAAAGCGGGCTACAACGTTTATTTTATCCGACTTCTTTGATATAAACTATCAAGATGCCCTTAAAATTGTGCGCAAGAAACACGATCTCATTGCATTGCAGATTTGTGACCAACGCGAACAAAGACTACCTAATATAGGGCTATTGCATATCATGGATCTTGAAACGAAGCAGGAACGCTGGATTGATACCTCTTTAACGTCTAATCGTGAGGCGTATAGACAACAGTGGCTTAGTCATGAGGCTGATATCGGTACGTTATTTAGAAAATTTGCTATCCGTTCCGTAAAAATTCAAACGGATGAGGACTATGTGAAACCGTTAATCCGTGTCTTCCAAAGTAAGTAACTATGTTGAAAAAATATTGCCATATAAGTTTATTGCTACTGTCGATGTTACCGGTCGCTACCTATTCACAGACAGGCTTGGCGACGGCTGCTACGGACAGTACACATTATATCATTGGCGACTATATCAATCTCCATTTGAGTATTGAAGCCGATGCCCGATACACAGTCTATTTCCCTGTGCTGAGCGATAGCTTGGATGCGGTCATTGAACTCATTAACAAGGGTAACATTGATACCGTTACTGAGGGACATATTAAGAGGTACAAGCGAACGCTCACATTTGCTATCTACCAACCGGGGATCTTCAATATTCCGGGCATGCCTTTTTGGCTACAATTGCCGGGTGATACTAATACCGTACAAATACTGACCAATGGATTGGAATTGCAGATTGACGCGCCGGAAGTGAATACGGAACTTGATATTTACGACATCAAGTCAATATGGAATTACCCTATAACGTTTCGTGAGGTGATGTCGTATGCACAATGGTTTTTCTACGTGCTCGCACTCAGTGTGATTGTATGGTACATCTATCGCAAATGGAAACGGCACGAACCCTTGTTCACAGTTACTCCCAAACCGGTCATTCCGCCACACATAGAGGCGTTAGAGCGTTTAAAAAACCTACAGTTGTCGCAATTATGGCAGACGGATCGTGTAAAAGAGTATTACAGTGAATTAACCGACATCCTGCGTACTTACGTAGAAAAGGCGCTATACATCCAAGCGGTGGAGATGACCTCCGATGAAATCATTGATGCCATACGTCAAACGCCGCTCGAATACGACAAAGAACAACTGCTATTCATACTGCGTGAAGTATTATCGGTAGCCGACTTGGTCAAATTCGCCAAATTACTGCCGTTGATGGATGAACACGACCGCTGTTTCAAATACGTCCGACAATTTGTTGAACAAACAATACCCATCGAAAAAGAGGAGGTGAAAGCATGATACCCGGCATCAGTTTCCATAATCCCTATTTTCTATATCTATTAGGACTTATTCCCCTATTGATAGTATGGTATATCTACAAGCATAAGCAAACTATATCTAAAGTCCGTGTTTCCGATATTGATTTGTTTGCTACTTGTAAGCCAAGTTTGTTGCAACGCTTAATAGTTGTTCCTTTTATGTTGCGATTATTGGTGTTGAGTTGTGTGATTATCGCTTTGGCGCGTCCGCAATCCAGCTTCCGCAATAGCGAAGAAAGCATAGAGGGTATTGATATTATGATAGCCTTGGACGTCTCGGGAAGTATGCTTGCCGAGGATTTCTCACCCAATCGGCTGGAAGCCGCTAAGAATGTAGCCTCCGAGTTTGTCAAGGGTCGTCCCAACGACCGTATCGGCATTGTCGTGTTTAGTGGCGAATGTTTTACACAATGTCCGCTGACTATTGATCACAATATTTTGCAACATCAAATCAAAGCCATTCGTAGTGGCATGATTACCGATGGCACCGCTATTGGCGACGGCTTAGCTACAGCCGTTAATCGTTTGAAAAACAGTCAAGCCCTTAGCAAAACGATTATCCTGCTCACTGATGGCGTCAATAACAGAGGCTCCGTCGATCCTATGAATGGGGCTGACTTAGCCCATTTTTACAATATGCGTGTTTACACTATTGGCGTCGGCACGCGCGGCATGGCTCCTTTTCCGGTGCAAACACCGTTTGGTAAACAATACCACTACGAAGAAGTACAGATTGATGAAGCGATGCTTGGGAAAATAGCAAACATCACAGATGGTAAGTACTTTCGTGCAACTAATAAAAATAAATTGCAAGATATTTTTGCGGAGATTGACACAATGGAAAAATCGAAGATTGAGGTACTCGCTTATGAGC
>BNXT01000109.1 GCA_025999775.1 Bacteroidia bacterium
AGGTAGCTCAGTTGGTAAGAGCGTCGGATTCATAACCCGAAGGTCACGAGTTCAACTCTCGTCCTCGCTACTTAAAAGAGTTTGCTAAACAAAACTTGTATATAGCGATGCCCGATACATTCTACGCCTGCGTGAAACTTTCGCTATTTGGTTATCTCAATAAATTTTTGTAACTTTGTAGGTTATGTTTTATTTAGAGTAATATTTTTAATATGGAATACAATACTATGCGTTCACCCATCTGTATAAGAGAGTATGGGCGGTTAGTGCAGCAGATGATAACCGAGGCTATCAAAGAGCCGGAACGAGAAAAACGCAATCAAATGGCTAATGACATCATTACAGCTATGGCGCAACTTTCTACACAGCAAGGAAATGCTGAAGAATGGCGGCAAAAGCTCTATGATCACTTGTTTATCATTTCGGATTTTAAGTTGGATATCGACACGCCTTTTCCAAAGCCTTCAAGCGCCGTGCTGCAAGAGCGCCCGCAGACAGTTCCTTATTCTAACAATCGGATTGATATGAAGTGCTACGGTAATAGCTTGCAAAGTATGATAGTCAAAGCGGCAGACTATCCCGAAGGCGAAGAAAAGAAGGCGCTCATCCGATTACTGCTTATACAGATGAAACGCTCTTATTTGGCATGGAACCAAAGCGTTCTCAACAGCGATGCCTTGATTGCCGAACATCTGAAAACCTTATCCCATGGAAAAATCGTCTATTCGATGGATATGCACGTGGATTTTGACCCTGAATTGCCGAATTTGAACGATAACGCCAAGAAAAAGAAGCACAAAAAAATTAAAAAACAACACAATAGAGTTAAATGAGTTCGTTTGTAATAGAAGGAGGACATCGGTTATCGGGCAACATCACGCCACAAGGGGCAAAAAATGAGGCTTTACAGATTATTGCTGCCACTTTGTTGACTTCTGAAAAGGTTGTTATAGAAAATATCCCTGATATTTTGGATGTCAACCGACTGATTGATTTATTAGTTGCTATTGGTGTCAAAGTTGATCGTTTCAGTAGAGAGAGCTGTGCTTTTCAAGCCGATGATATTCATTTGGACTATTTGCAGAGCGACGATTTCATGACGAAAATGGAAGCCTTACGCGGTTCAATATTGATTGTTGGTCCCTTGTTAGCACGTTTTAAACGTATCGGTTTCCCGCAACCGGGGGGCGATAAAATAGGACGACGGCGGTTAGACACCCATTTTACAGGTTTTGAAAATTTAGGCGCTAAGGTCTCTTACGACCGTGATAAAAATCGGTTTACCATAGAAGCAAAGCGCCTCAAGGGCGCTAATATGCTCTTGGAAGAGGCTTCGGTTACAGGTACGGCAAACATCATCATGGCAGCCGTCTTTGCCGAAGGCGTTACCACGCTCTTCAATGCGGCGTGTGAACCCTATATTTGTCAGTTATGTACCCTGCTCAACCGCATGGGAGCGAATATCAGTGGCGTCGGCTCGAACTTACTCACGATTGAAGGCGTCGAACGCTTACACGGTACTACGCATCGTTTATTGCCCGACATGATTGAAATAGGCTCGTTTATCGGTATGGCGGTAATGACAAAATCTGACATCACGATTAAAAACGTGGCGTATGAACAGTTAGGACTTATTCCTGCTACATTTCGTTCCTTAGGTATTCAATTGGACCGTCAAGGCGAGGATTTACACATCCCATCCCATGACCATTACGAGATAGCAAACTATATGGATGGGTCTATGCTGACGATTGCAGATGCACCATGGCCGGGATTTACTCCCGACCTTATCAGTATTGTTTTGGTAACGGCTATTCAAGCACGAGGCAGTGTTTTGATTCATCAAAAAATGTTTGAAAGTCGGTTGTTTTTTGTTGACAAGCTCATTGACATGGGGGCGAAGATCATTCTTTGCGACCCGCATCGCGCCTCGGTTATTGGGTTGGATAACGCTTTCCCATTGCGTGGCGTACGCATGATATCGCCGGATATTCGCGCCGGCGTAGCGTTGCTTATCGCCGCCTTGTCTGCGAATGGTATAAGTACCATCGACAATATCGACCAAATAGACCGCGGGTATCAACATATCGACCAACGTCTCAATGCCTTAGGCGCTCATATACAACGTGTTAGCTAATACAGCAATGAACGAACGGCAAAATATACAACATAAACCTGTAATTACAGATAAAATTCGCAAAAAACAGATTGTCTGTACCGAGGAGGAAAAGGTTCGGCAATATACCATACAGCATCTGATCAATGATTGTGGTGTTCCTTCTGCGTATATTGCGGTGGAACAGAGTATGCAGGTGGTCAATCGTCGTAAACGTGCCGATATTGTGGTTTACGACCGCTCGTTTAAACCGATGCTCTTAGTCGAATGTAAAGCGCCATCCGTATCTCTGGGTCAGGAATGTTACGTACAAATACTCCAATATAATCTAACTGTAAAAGCTCCTTATATACTGATTACTAACGGGTTACAGTCGTTTTGCTATAGTATTGATTTAGATAACGAAAGCTGTCAGATTGTACACGAACTGCCGAAGTGGAACGAGTTTAACTATAAAAACATATAAGATGGACGACAAATTTGAATCCATACGCCACTATAATGACAGTGAAATCAGCGAGGCAATGCAACGTATTGCCGATGCGCCGCAATTGAGCGCTTTAATATCCTTACCGTTTCCTAATTCAAAGGTGGAGGACATCAAGGCAGTCATTCGCACTATTAAGACGGCGGATGAGTTCCAACAAAAAATTTGTATGCCGGCGTTCCAAAGTATTTTGCGACATACGGTTTCACGTTTTAAAACAGAGGGTTTTGGACAGTTAAATCGCCATACGCCCTATCTTTTTGTTGCTAATCATAGAGACATTGCGTTAGACGCTATTTTTTTACAAGTAGCATTGTTAAAAAAGCGAATACCGACCTCGGCGATTGGCATAGGCAGTAATTTGATACAAACGCAGTTTGTAATGGATTTGTGGCGTTCCAACAAAGCCATATCGGTCATACGTGGCGGCGCAATGAGTGAGGCATTGAATAATAGTAAGTTACTGTCGGAATACATCCATTATAGCATTACGCAAAAAGAAGAATCGGTGTGGATAGCACAACGCAACGGTCGTACTAAAAATGGAATAGACGTTACCAATCCTGCGTTGATTAAAATGTTGACACTGAATAACCAGGGAGCCTTACTGTCGCATATTCAGGAACTTAACATCGTTCCAACGGTTATTTCTTACCAGATAGAACCCTGTGATTGGATGAAGGTACACGAATTGCTACAAAGTCAAAAAGAAGGTAGTTATACTAAAGCGCCGAACGAGGATTTTCAAAGTATTATTACAGGCATCATGCAGAAAAAGGGCACTGTAACACTCAAAGTGATGAACCCGCTCAATAAATTGCTACGTAATAATCCACCCAGTCCGGATTTGAACAATAATGAACTCTGTAAATACATTGCTAACCTTATTGATTCAGAAATAAATAGAGGCTATACGCTCTATGATTCCAATTACATAGCTTACGATTTATTGCATCAGACCTCAAAATACGAGCGTTATTATACCCGCGTAGCAAAAATTCGTTTTATTGTTGATATGAACGAGAAATTGGCAAAGATAGGACACCATAACTACGAAGAAATGAAAGCGATGTTTTTGTCCATCTATGCGAATCCGGTAGAGCCGCAGTAAATACACGTAGTTGTGCTCAATGATTGATTTTCAGCGCATAGATGTTACGCCCGACACTTTCTGTCACGTAGCAGATGTACCGTCGGACGACGTGCTAATTGAACAGCTACGGACTAAATTACCTCCGGAAGAACAGGCTACCAGCCTTCGTTACCGTCATGAAAGTACGCGTCGAATGTTTGTTACGGCACGGACGTTATTGCGTGAAGAACTATCCAAAAGCGGCATACCATACGATACGCCGATGGCTTTTGGCGAGTATGGAAAGCCTTATTTGAGATATTATTTAGATTTTCATTTTAGTATAGCGCATAGTTACGGTCGTGTCGTCGTGGCTTTTTCAAACGCACCGGTGGGCGTTGACATTGAACGGTTGGTGTGTAAACCGAAATCAACACTCATTGCAATAGCCCAAAAAGTATTTCGTTCCGATGAGATAGCTATGCTGCAAATCTTAGAAGAACCGGCGTGTCGGCAACGGTTTACGGAATTATGGACGATCAAAGAGGCGCTTGTAAAGACGACTGGCGCCGGACTTGGACGACCTGTTGTTCAGCAATTGCAAAGCTATTCCTATTCAATGGATAATTGGATGATAGCGGTTGGGGAACCGAACTCTCAATTCTCAACTCTCAATCGTTGTAATATATCATCCTCCGCAAACATTGCCATTTTGGTAAATGCAAACCATTTTTTGCCTAAATCCTTCAATGACGCACCGATATGATAAACCGTGTTGTCAATGATTAAGAAACGGTCATGTGAACGATCAAATATAGTTATTGTTATTGCCGGATATTGGGCGTTATGTTTTTGTAAATCTAATTGCAATTTTGGATTAAGGTCTTTCGTATAAATTGTTGCTTTCACGCCTTTATCACGTTTTGACAACAACGTTAGCACGCTTTCATCAACGTAGTTGTCAATCAATACGATGTTGTTTTTTGCAGATTTGACGAGATCAGATACAAATTTGTACGCATCAAAGATTTGTCCATCGTAGAAGATACCCTCAACTGGTGGTAATGCTGTCTTTACAAAGAAGTCGATTTTCTTTTCAGTTTCGGTAACACGTTGTTCGATTCGCCCATTGGCGAAATAGAGTGGCATTAATAGAATTGACTCGATAACCCACTGACAGAATAGCATCTAAATTGTAGAACTTTGTTTGATACACTTGCCGTCCATCATTACCCACGTTTTCCAAAATGGAAAATGTGTTATTTTCCTTTAATTCTCCACTTTTGTAGATATTTTGTAAGTGCTTTGAAATTGCAGGAACTTTCACTCCAAATAATTCAGCAATCTGTGCTTGTGTAAGCCACACCGTATCATTTTCTAAACGCACCTCCAATTTGAGCAAACTGTCCGATTGATACAATACAATTTCGTTTTTATCGTTCATAGATTTGAGATTTTAATACTTTCTTATCTATATATAACGCAAAAAACACCGTTTTTGTATATTGAG
>BNXT01000110.1 GCA_025999775.1 Bacteroidia bacterium
GTTTTATGAAAAATTTGTACCTTTGTGGTCGTATCTAATTTTTTTAATGAAACAATCTTTAAAAATACTTATTATTTTTACACTCTGTGTAATGGCTGTTGTCTGTAAAGCACAAAAAGCGGTTGAAAAAGCCGACCATGCGTTTCAGCTTCAACAATACAATTTCGCTATAACGTTATACCAGAAAGCGTTCTCAAAAATAAAAAAGACGGATGCAATCGGCAAAAACCGTGTGAACTATCAAATTGCAGAATGTTATCGTTTGTCGGGACAGTATCACAAAGCGCTCGGCATTTATCGCAATGTTGCCAAAGCCCGCTATTACGAAGTAGAACCTAAGGTTTATTTTTATCTTGGCGAAATCTATCGTTTTGAAGGCAATTATACGGAAGCTATTAAACAATATGAACTCTATTTAGCGCTTAAACCTGAAGATGAGGTTGCTTTACAAGCTTTGCGAGCCAGTGAAAGTGTAGATCAGTGGCTAAAGAATCCTTCGCGTTATCAAGTGGAGAATATCAAAAAGATCAACTCCAAAGCTAATGATTGGGCGCCACGCTACTTGGGCGCTAACGAAAAAATCCTCACGTTCACCTCTGCACGCGAAGGTACTACAGGGAAAAAATTGGACGACTGGACAGGCGAACGTTTTACGGATATTTTTATTGCAGAAAAAGACCCTAAGGGGAATTGGTCAACCCCTGTATTAATTGATAATGAAGCTATTCTAAATACAATAACCAACGAGTCGGATGCGTTCTTTATCAATAGCGGTAATACCGTGTTTTTCACGCTATGTACCGGAGGTAAAGGCACGGAGAGTCGCTGTTTGATACATACCTCTACCTTCAATGGCGCCTCATGGAGCGCCCCAACGTTGGTTCCACTGTCGGAAGATACACTGTCCGATTGTGTACATCCATGGGTTAGCGAAGATGCCCTTCGTATATTCTTCACCTCTAATATGCAGGGTGGTGAAGGCGATCTTGATATTTGGTATGCCGAACGCAGCGCTGCCGATGCTCCTTTTGGTCAGGCTATTAATTGTGGGACTGCTATCAATACCCTTGGCAAAGAAGGCTGGCCCTTTTTACGTAACGACACCGCACTGTACTTTGCCTCCAATGGGCATATTGGACTTGGAGGGTTAGATCTCTTTAAATCGTCTCGTGATACCGACGGACAATGGCAAACTTCGGAAAATATGCAGGTACCGGTTAATTCCAGCGCCGACGATTTTGGTATTATCTTTGCCAAAAACGGTGAAGAAGGTTTTTTCACTTCCAATCGCTCCGGCGGACGTGGCGGCGATGATACTTGGAGCTTCTCTTTACCGTCTATACGGTTCTCCATTTCCGGCGTGGTACGCAACGACGATAACATGCAACTTATGTCGCAAGTACTTATCCAAATTGTGGGTTCCGACGGATTAACTTTACAAACCTTTACGAATAACAAAGGTTTTTATAGGTTCGATGAAAGCCAAATACAACAAAATGTAACTTACAAACTATGGGCAACAAAATCGGAATTTTTAGATAATGAAGCTATTGAAACAACCGTAGGGCTGAACAATAGTAAAGATCTTGTTCGAGATTTCCGCATGAAACCTCAACCTAAGGGCGCTGTTGTACTGCCGGATATTCTCTATGATGTTGCTAAATGGGATCTTAAAGAGCAATATCAGGATTCACTGATAGGATTGATTGAACTGTTGGAAAAAAATCCGCGCTTAGTCGTTGAATTAGCTTCTCACACCGACTCCCGTCCTATTGCTATGACCAACGATTCCTTGTCTCAATATCGAGCACAAGAAGTAGTGAATTACCTTATTTTACGCGGTATTCACCCACAGCGTTTAGTCGCTAAAGGTTATGGCGCACGACAACCTCGTAAATATTACCAAGAAACCACTTTGAGTGATGGAACTAATACCTTAGTGGTGCCACAAGATTCTTCTCTCACCGAAAGCTTTGTCAGCACATTACCAAGAGAGCAACAAGAACTTGCACATCAAGCTAACCGTCGAACAGAATTTAGCATCCTACGTGATGACTTCATTCCGCCTGTGGATAGCGACAACAACAATTTATCCTTAGAGAACATCGTACAACAAGCAAGCAGCGAAACGGATAATCAAATATCGTATATCATCAACCCTAACGGTATGCCGGAACTACCTGTTATCGTCAACGGTACATCGTTCACGTTTACTTATGATGCCAAAGGAAAAATTAATTATATCGGCAATCAAGATGCGATGAACTTACTACAAATAGGTAAGATCAATAAAAACGATTTTCAAAATAAAGAAAAGGCTTTTGATGAGGATGGCAATATCGTTGTAAAGTCGATATTAACCTTGCGAGAATTAAAAATCGGAAAAGCGGTTCTACGCGATGTGCAAGTAGTGGTTAT
Organism: Bacteroidia bacterium; assembly: GCA_025999775.1. GTDB lineage: Bacteria > Bacteroidota > Bacteroidia > Bacteroidales > P3 > BNXT01. Next base: position 2,419 of record BNXT01000110.1, read on the forward strand.
CACTGAATTGCCTGCACCCTTACAACTATGTACTGAGACACTGAAAGCCTTAGGAACATTTACACTTGATACCGAAAACAAGATGTTGAAAATTCAGAAATAAAATTATTCTATCTTTGCTTTGGTTATTCCATCTTTTTTTACTATCTTCGCGGAAAAATTGGATAGTAAGTTTTTATCCAACTAATACTCAGAAATAACGATTAAAAAATTTATATGTATTGGACATTAGAATTGGCGTCAAAATTAGAGGATGCACCATGGCCAGCAACTCGTGAAGAGTTGTTAGATTACGCTCTACGCACAGGTTTACAACAAGAGATCATTGAAAATTTCAGTGAAATGGAAGATGAAGGGGAGGTTTACGATAGTATAGAAGACCTCTGGCCTGATTACCCAACAAAAGAAGATTTTTTCTTTCACGAGGATGAGTACTAATCACATAAGGGCTACCACCTCGATTGTAGTAGCGGGAGCTGGATTCGAACCAACGACCTCCGGGTTATGAGCCCGACGAGCTACCTCTGCTCTATCCCGCAATATGCCTGCAAAGTTAGCAAAAACTTTTGAATAAACCAAATTTTAAGGGTTTTATTTAATAGTTGTACTTCTTATTCCATAGCTTTCGCAGCCATTTACGCATCTCTTGCTCCTTAGGATTATTTTGTGGGTCATAGAGCAGCGTACCTGTGATTTCTTTGGGGAGGAACTCTTGTTCAACGAAGTTGTTTTCGTAGTCGTGGGCGTATTTGTAGTCTTTGCCGTAGCCGATGTTCTTCATCAGTTTGGTAGGTGCGTTACGGATATTCAACGGTACCGATAAATCGCCGGTACGTTCAACCAATGCTAAGGCGTTTTCAATAGCCATATACGAAGCGTTGCTTTTGGGAGAAGACGCTAAGTAAATCGCTGTTTGCGACAGCGTGATGCGACATTCCGGGTAACCTATTTTGTTCACTGTTTCAAAGCAAGCATTCGCCAGCAATAGCGCATTGGGATTGGCATTGCCGATGTCCTCCGATGCTAAGATAATCATGCGGCGTGCGATGAATTTTGGGTCTTCACCCGCTGTTATCATGCGCGCTAAATAATATACCGCTGCATTGGGATCACTCCCGCGAAGCGACTTGATAAACGCCGAAATAACGTCGTAGTGCATCTCCCCGGACTTATCGTAAAGCGCTAAATTTTGTTGTACCTGATTGAGTACTAAATCATTCGTGATGATGATCGGACTATCTTTAGTCTGTTGTGATTGCACCACTATTTCTACGGCATTGAGTAGCTTACGTGCATCGCCGCCGGAGACTCGGAGTAAAGCCTCGTTTTCTTCCAAGCGAATGTCTTTGTTGGTCACCTTTTGATAATACGTAACAGCAGTTTGCAAAAGGCTTATCAATTCCGACGATTCTAATTCCTTAAGGATATATACCTGACAGCGGGACAACAGGGGCGAAATAACCTCAAAAGATGGGTTTTCTGTGGTTGCGCCAATGAGTGTAATAATCCCTTTTTCGACCGCATTAAGCAATGAATCCTGTTGGGATTTATTAAACCGATGAATTTCGTCAATAAACAGTATTGCGTTGAAGCTATTTTTGGATTTGTCAATGACCTCACGTACGTCTTTAACACCGGAACTAACAGCGCTGAGCGTGTAAAACGGTTGTTCGAGATACTTGGCGATGAGTAGCGCCAATGTGGTCTTACCAACCCCCGGAGGTCCCCAAAAGATCATGGATGGGATACGTCGGTTTTCTATGGCTTTGCGTAATACAGCATCCTTACCGACCAAATGTTTTTGACCGATATAATCCTCTAAAGTACGAGGGCGCAGGGCTTCGGCTAAAGGGATACTCATGATTGTATGGATTGTCGCCGATGTTTCCATCGCCGGTGCGTCCATAACCAAAACGCCGGTTGACGCGTAATACTTTGTTCCAATAGTGCGGCAAAACGGTGCGTTATTTCGTGTTCAGACAGTTGCGCCGCATGCTCGCAGATAGGTTGAAAGGTTATCGTATATTGTCCACGGGATGTACGTTGCAACTCTGCATAGAGAACAGGTAAGTCAAGGGCTGTTGCCAATTTTTCCGCACCCCCGAAAAACAAGGTTTCCTGATTCAAAAATTGTACCCAGCCTTTTGACTGTGGCGAAGGTGATTGATCTGCAATAAACACGTAGTCGAAGGCTTCATTTTTGTGCGTAAGCATGTATCGTGCAACGTCCTGCATCGGAATAATGCCTTCGGAAGTGTAGTGGGTACGCATGTGAGTCATCAATTTGTCCACCGCTTTCACGCTTTGTGGTTTATAGACTATCTTCGAGCGTAACTGAATAGTTAAATTGAGCAGGTATTCCCAGTTTCCATAGTGTCCAACGACAATCATCGTGCTACGACCCTGTTCCGTATAGCGTTTTATCAATTCGATGTTTTCAACAGTTGCCATACGACCCATCTTTTTTCGAGAAAAACTCAGGGTGCGTATATCTTCAAACCATAAATCCGTAAAATACCGATAGAATTGCCGTGCTATCGTATTGATTTCCCCATAACTTTTTTCAGGAAATGAGCGTGCTAAATTCGTGTAAACTACATTCTTACGGTAGCCAAGCACGTAGTAAATCAACACAAAACATACATCCGACAGCGCAAACAATATGCGTGCCGGCAACCACGACAGTGGATACATGATAAGCAGAAATAA
>BNXT01000111.1 GCA_025999775.1 Bacteroidia bacterium
TAAAACGTAAGTTGCAATCCGGCTAACATATTTCTTCCGGAAGGATAGGTGAATGAGTTACTCATTGATAAGGATCCCTCAGGTTCGAGATCACGGCAGTCTTTGTTGTACCATGTCCAAATATTGTCGAAAGACAAGTAAACCCTTACTCTGTCAAGTTTTGCTTTTTTTACTACGGCTGATGGCAGCGTATAACCTATCGCAAGATTTTGCAAGCGCAAATAATCACCCTTAGTGATAAATCGCGAGGAAATGCCATATTCTGCGGAGTTTGAATTATGAACAAACGATGGCGCCAAAGCGTTGTCGCCCGGCTTCTGCCAACGATTGTCAAAGTAGTAATAACTTGTATTGTAGTAAGAGGCGCTATTGGTTACAACGTTTTCCCATCGATAAGCCTCATTGGAGAAAAATCTACGACCGACTGAGTAATAGAAATTGGCGGACAAATCGAATCCGTAAGCATTCACACGGGTATTAAAACCTCCATAGATAGTGGGGTCTGAACATCCTAAATTTGTTTTCTCTACATTTGCATAAACATCTTCTCTTGTGCCATTAGGGTTCAGCCAATAACCTCTACCCGTTTGAGGATCTACACCGCCCCATTGTTGTACGTAAAAAGTTCTATAGTCATGATCTTTGAAACGTGCATAATACGAACTAATGATCGAATCTTCACCCAAATCTAAAATAGTTGTTTTATTGTGCGCAAAATTAAATCCAAAAGTCCATTGTACATCTTTTGCTTTATACAGCAGCAAGTTAGCCTGTACTTCAACACCTGAGTTGTTAAGTGATGCAAAGTTTGTAGTTATAGATGTTTCACCTGTAATCAGACTAATAGGCGTTGCATACAACAAGTCAAAAGTTTTTTCATTGTAATAATCCACTTCAAAGGTTACGCGGTTCAATACCGATACTTCAAACCCAACATCAAATTTATTTTTACTTTCCCAATGCAAGTCAGGGTTTCCAATAGCAGACGGCGCTATACCGGTCAGTGCACCGTAGGTAACATTACCATAAGTACCCAAAGATTCATACCAACCGATGTCTTGATTACCTGTTTTACCGTAGCTGATGCGTAAAGTCATATTGTCCAACCATTGAGCAGTGGGTTTCATAAATTCTTCGTGACTCACACGCCATTTACCACCAACAGACCAGAAGTTACCCCACTTTTGGTTTGTGCCAAAACGAGAGGAACCATCTCGACGTAAACTACCGGAAAGGTAGTATTTATTGCCCAATTCATATTCTACATTAGTGAATACTGACAAGATGGAGGCATAAGCAATGTAAGAAGCGCCTTCGGATTTATCATCGCCAATACCCTGACGAATCTGGTACGGATCGGGCAGTTCACTTTGATACATATAGGTATATTCACTTTCACGTTTTTGAGCTTCTTGTCCAACAAGTACGTTAAAATGATGCTTACCAACAGAGGGTAACCAATTCAAAGTATTCGTAATATTGTTGATGATATAGTGTTTAGCATATTTGGTTACGATACCTCTGTCAAAGCCTTCAGAATAATACGGAGAATAGGAGAAATATTGATCTGTATAGGTAAAATCCTCAGAGGCTTTCGTTTGAAAAACAATATTTTTATACAATTGTAAGCGGATAAATGGCGCTACAGTACCTTTGTATATCTTGTTATGATAGTCATCACCGTCAGGAAGTGTGTTAATCGCAACAGGATTAAACCCTATATTACGTGTTGTTGAAAAATTCAACGATGTATGTAGATTCCATGTTCCATCCTCGTTTTTAACCGCATCCGTTGGACGAAGACGTTTAGCTGCGTAGAGAGGGCTGGAATAACCGGTGCCTTCATTCACGGATTGTTGGTAGATATAACTCAATGATACATTAGCGCCATAAGTGAGCCAGTTACTACCTTTAAATTCGACGTTCGTGCGCAAAGAATAGCGTTGAAAAGCGGAGCCAATGACATAATAATCATTTTGGGAATAACCTGCTGAAGTATAATACTTTGCATTATCGTTAGCGCCACTTGCAGAGAGATTTACCTCCGTAATAGCGCCGGGTTGCGTAACTTCATCCCACCAATTGGTATATCCACCGTTTAAGTAATAATCATTTATAACGGCTGTTTCAACCACTGGAGAGCCATCACCATACGATCTAGTAGCTTTTCTTAATTCTGCATAGATATCGGCATCAGTCCAGTCCGGATGCAGGTTTTTCCAACCTTCTTTTGCGAGGGTGATGTAATCGTCAGCATTCATCATTTGCATACGACGCGGCACGCGAGGCGCCATATTGACACCCTTCTTGATACTAACATCGAATTTATTTTTTCCAACGACGCCTTTTTTAGTGTTTATGACGATAACGCCATTAGAAGCACGAGCGCCATAGATAGCTGTAGCCGATGCGTCTTTAAGCACACTGATGCTCTCAATGTCGTTAGGATTCAACACGGACATAGGGTCAAACGTACGGTCTTCATTATCAATACTGGATGTGCTTTCAGTACTGATAGGTATGCCATCAACAACATAGAGAGGTGTACTGGAGGCATTTAAAGAGCCTACGCCTCGCAAACGAACGGTAGAGGCTGAACCGGGCTGTGAGGAGCCTGTGGTAACCTGCAAACCGGGGATGTTACCTTGCAGAGAAGCAACCACATTGGCTGATGTACGGGCTTTGATAACTTCATCACTAACGGTTGTAGAAGCCCCTGTAAAGGCTGCTTTACGGCTCACACCATAACCGGTAACAACGACAGCGTCCAAATCTAAAGCGCCGCTACCCATCGTTACATCAATGGAGCTTTTACCGTCAATTGTAATTTCCTGTGTTTTCATACCGGTGAAGCTGAACACAAGAGTGTTGTGGTTTGCGGGTACTTGTACAGAGTACTGCCCGTTAATGTCAGTAGAGACACCAACAACCGGACTTGACCCTTTCACCACAATTGACACACCGGGGATCCCCTGATTGTCTTCTGCGCTGACTACAGTGCCTGACACAGTTTGTTGCGCCCACAAGATTGAAGCGCTGCAAAAAAGCAATGTCATCAAAAGAAGCGTAATTTTTCTCATTTTTTTGGTTTTTATTTTAGTTTGATAAATTTTTGACCCTAATACTATTTAAGGCGATTTTGTATGATCTCTCTTGCAAACTATACCTATTAATTAGGGTGGGATTGCGCTGGTAGGTGTGTGTTAACAAAATTTCGGACATAACCAAGCTTTTTGTTGAAAAGTTATCAACAAAATCGGCACACAACACCCGACTATCATACCATCCAAAAAACACAATATCCATATAAAATTGTAAATAATTTACGCAAAGTTAAAAAAAAAAATCGATACTTCCGCTATAAATTTTCATTTTTTTAACCTACAACGTCTTAAACCCTATTAAACGGTCGTAACCATCCGCATTGGAACGGTAATAGACATAGACGGTGTAAGTGTTTTTAGTGAGGGTGTGATTACCTTCGTAGTACGAAAAATCGGGCGTGGCATCATTGTGAGGGACATAGACAAACATAAAATCATAAAACCCTTGTTTCAAAAACAACGAAGTTTCATACGCGCTATGTTCCATATTGTAGTGCATCCGTCCGTCATCATTCAGTGTCCAGTGGGTTAATTCTCCATAAACATACACCGCACCTGTTCTTTCAACCGAGCGTGTCTGGAGTTGAAAATCAACATGGGCATAGTTGGCTTCAATAGGTGGATTAGGGTTGTGCGTTACTTCGACAACGTAGTGTCCATTGATGTCTTCGCCACTTGTGTAGGCTTGTGTAGGACGCGGTAGGAAAGGATAGAGCTGCACATGCACCTCATCATCAACAACGAAAACATTATCTACTCCAGACCCTTGTAGATTGGATGGGCGTAAATCAAAGTTTCGGTACTCATTAGCTCCATCAAACAACAACTCATCACTATCTGAAAAAGTCAAGGTATTACCAACTACATAGTGTGGTTGTACGCTTCTAATATTTGTTTGATCGCCATTTTGTTGTACAAATACTTGAAGATTCTGATAGGGCTGGATAATCTCAAAAGGCGGCAATGTTTGTATCGTAAAGTTAAACTCCTGTTTTGTACGGCGATATTCCACACGTTTGGGTAAAATGGATGATCCGTTCAAGTCAATAAGTTGTTCTTCATACACCATAAACGGCGCCGATAGCAGTACCTCCTCTGCATTGTTTGCATCAAACACTTCTACACGATAGTTTCCCGATAATTTGAGTGTTGTGTTTTCATCGGGAAATAGGAGTTCGTAGTGAGAATAGGAGGTGTAGGTGTTAAGCGAAAACCGAATATCATCGATGGAGTTGTTGTAACCACCTTCCAAGTATTGAATTTCCTGCATATCTGAGGGCGTGCCGTCAGCGTTACAATGTACGATACGATAGTTCAGATAACGCGCATCCGCTTCAGTGATCTCATCAAACGATAAGCGTAGCTGATCACGCGATTGAAACCGTAGCATAGGTTTCCCCATAATCTGTCCGTCAGGCAAACATTTAACACTCAAAAACGGCTGCGCGACACTACACACCACACATACACACACGATAACTGTAATACACAGTCTTTTCATAACTTAATTACAAAGAATTTGTACATCAAACAGAGTTGCAAATATACAAAAAATTGTTAAATTATGAGTAGAAATTGAGATAATGGTTAACTCTTTTTTTGAGGCGCTATAGAATTGAGAGTGGAGTGTTACTTTTCTTCTTTCAATACATATACACTTCCTTTTCCTTTCCCAATCATTACTAAAACTTGCTCATCACGCAAATATTGCAAATCTTTTTTTATTGTACTTGGGTGTATTTCAGAAAATTGATTGGATACGTCGCTAACTTTTACGGGTTGATTATTGGCAATGAATTCTTTAATAAGTTTTTGCCTGTCATTCAAATAGCCTCCTTTGGATTTGAATACGTTATACTTTTGCTCCAACCTTTCGGTCAGCATCTTCAAACTGTTCAAAAAGAAAATCAACCATTTATCTATTCGTTCGTTTTCATTGTTGCGGTTGCGTTGACCACTCATTAATGCTTCGTAATAATCTTTTTTGTTCTTTTCTATAT
>BNXT01000112.1 GCA_025999775.1 Bacteroidia bacterium
GTTTTTTGTATGTACTATTCATAGCGTTTTTTATTGCAAAATTACGCATAATTATTTGAATATCAAAATATTAACACGTATTTTTAACATGTTTTTTTGCGTTTATAATTTATTGATCTGCAGAAAATTGATTTTTAGAGGTGCCCTAAACCACCAAACAAATAGGGTGCATTGCAGACTACAAAGATACAATTTTGAATGCAATTCACAATCAACTATACATCAGAGAACTTAGATGTACAGCACGTAGTTCCTCAGGTAGTTGATGATAGCCCAAATGTAGATGGTGCAAGCCACAATGAATAGTATCACGGCGCCAATCATCAGCGCTATCCAGTGTGCGGAGTTGTCGTCCTCGTGGGAGCCATCGGTGTAAGTGGTACGCACGGTGTAGCCGCTGCCCAGCGCTCCGAGTCCAAGTCCCACCAGCGCCGAGGCGAACCAGCCGCCGCCACCGCCGCGCTGGGCTTTTTGGTCTATCATAAACTGCGGCACATTCCCCGAGATGTAGTACACGATTGCCGGAATCCAGAAAAACATTGGCAGTCCCGGTGTGAAGAAGTTGTAGAAGAACCCTTGTTCATCATTCTTTCCGCCGGAGAGAAACGCCAGTCCCACAGCCACAATCAGCGCCAGTATGATGAGCTTCCACGAGCTGAAGAACGTGCGCTTCAGGTTGTCGTAGAGAAACTGCCGGTACTTGGCGTACTCCGCGTGCGCCTCTGCATCGGTGGGGAGCAGCTTGCCTGCTTGCGCCACTAGCTTCCGGGCGTTGAGTAGCTCCCGCATCTTCTTCGGACTGCGAGTATCCTCGCCGTTCTCGCCCTTCCCCATCACAGAGAAGGTGAGCCACGCCTCGTTGAGCAACTGTAGGCACTGCGCCGTTTCACTGGTCGTAGCCTGGTCGGGCAGTCCCTTTGAAGCGCGCTTCTGCTGCATTGCCTCCACCGAGGGCGTGCTCTTGAGCGCCCGCGTGAATAAGATGACGTACAACATGTGCCCAATCATCCATAAGGGGAATACAAGGACTATCAGCGCCAAAATGATGGCGGTAGTCCAATCCACGAGGGTATTGCCCGAAGATGCAACACTCTCTGCCGCCTCTGCAACGACAGATGTAGAGTCAGGCGTAGCCGCCCACACTCCGGTGGCTGTGGCAGCCACCAACGCGACTACGATTACCGCTACTTTCAAATTTTTTTTTGTCATTTTTTGGGGTTTTGATTAGTTGTTTCAGACTACAAAGATACAATTTTTTGGAAAAACAATTGTCAAAGCCGCATATCTCGCTATCCTCTGTTGCAGGGGATTACAGCGCAAGCCGTAATGACAACCTCTGAAAATTCATTCATTATTCATTATTCATTGTTTCTGTGTGTAATTCAAAATTTTTATGTAAATTTGTAAAATTATTATCATTATGTCTGCAAAAATTCTAAATCGTTTTCTTTATTGTGCCATTCTACTGCTCATTGTCGAGATAGGGTGTCGAAGAACGCCTATTTACAATACTGATACGCGTTTTCGTTTAGAGTTTTCACAAGACTCCATTCGTTTTGATACGATATTCACCAGTTTAGGCTCCACAACGGCGATGCTTAAGGTGTATAATCGCAGTAGTTTAGATGTAAAAATCAGCACCATCATGCTTGAAAACGGCTATCATTCTGCTTATAGATTGAATGTTTCCGGTGATACGGCAATGGTTGCCAAGGATGTTATTATTCGGGCACGTGACAGCCTCATGATATTTATTAAAGTTACTATAGACCCCAATGATGTAACCAATCCGTTTGAGGTTATTGAGCATATCATTTTTGATTTAGGGCATCACGAGCAAAAAGTCTATCTTTCGGCTTTTGGGCAGAATGCCGTATATTATCTTCCTACGGATGTTTTAAAAATTCCTTACGATAATGCAGGGCATATTGATACAATGTATATCCCTTACTCTATTGCCGATTGCAGTCTTCCGTGGACGAATGAAAAACCCTATATTATTTATGGCTATCTCGTGGTTTACACTGGTGATAATTTAGTTTTAGAAGCCGGTACGCAGTTGTATTTTGCCCCTAATTCCGGGTTATGGGTATATGATGGCGGTAGTTTACAGGTGAACGGCGCACTCCATAATGAGGTGTTATTTACAGGCATGCGTAGAGATGCCGACTATAAGAACTCTACTGGGCAATGGGATAGGATATGGCTCTCGGCAGGCAGTCGCGATAACCAAATCAACTATGCCATCATCCAAAATGGAAAAATCGGTCTTCTGGTGGATACTGTCGCTAATGCCAACCCCACCTTAATCATTCGTAACAGCATCCTACAAAACATGCAAAGCTATGGATTATTAGCACAAGGAGCAACCATACAAGGAGAAAACCTACTTATCAACGATTGCGGCGGCAACCTCTTGGCTCTGACCTTAGGGGGGAGTTATAGCTTTCAACATTGTACTTTTGCAAATTACCATACAAATACCACCGGTCAAGAACCTGCCGTACGTCTTAACAACTACTATCTTACATCCGTTGGTTCATCAGTACAAACCGTACTACGTCCAATCCATCGTGCCGATTTTACAAGCTGTGTGATCTATGGCATGCAGAAAAACGAGATACAGTTAGACCTTTCGACATCTACGACAGCGAACTATAGGTTTGCGTATAGTCATCTAAAAACCGATATAAGCCTCAATAATAGCCATTTTTCTGATTGTATAGTCAATATCGATCCCTTGTTCGATAGTATTTCAGTTAATAATTTTGCTATTACCAAAGCCGCATCGCCCCTCAAAGGAAAAGCCCAACCGGGGGTGTCGGGCTTTTTATTATTTGATATACAAGGTATCTATCGTCCTTACTATCCTACTATTGGCGCTTACGAGTACGTGGCGCCATAACGCTCAAAAACCTTAATAACGCAGTATTTGAACATCCGACACAGCGCCGTCAATTTGAATAATGATGGTATTGTTCGCCGTCGCATAGTTGCTGGTTTCATACCCTCCGTTGGTTTTGCTAAATCCGTCCAAATTTTTCGATGCCAAGAACGTATCAATGACCGCTCTACAGCCACTGGCTTTAGGTATCCGAATTTTTATAGCGCCTGCGCCCACATTGGCTTCAACCTTGACTTTTTTCGTCCGCTCGCCGATGGTAATATCGGTATCAGCAGCGCCTACGTTAAGGGTTAGTTCTTGCACTTTAAATGGCGAAACATCCATTGTGGCTTCTGCTGCGCCAATATCAAAGGTCATTCGCCATTGCACATCGGGATTTAATGCAACATCTAAATTGACTTTTTCGGTATTATCCGACTTTATTTGCAGGTTCGATTTTTGATTACCTTGAAGGTCGTCCATTTTTACGGTGTTAAATTTGTCGCCGTTTTTATAGACTTCCATTAAGTCCTTAGTCGTTTTCGACATCTTGAGGGTAGCAGCGCCGATACTCATGTTAAAATTAGCGACATCACCTTTGCGCGACAAGTCGATAGACGCACGATTATTGTTGTTATCAATGCTTACATCATCGTCATCATCATATCCATACGCATGTACGGATGTCGTCATTGTGTTACAATACGCATTGTTGTAACGATTTGGAACAAATAGCAGAGCTATCATGATTAGTATCATCACTACTACGGATACCATTTTGAGTGTCCGATTTTTGATTAACACACCCAAGCCACACATAATCAAGATGCACGGTACAAAGATGCGCCAAATCATGCTCCACGAGTAATGCAACACGCCTGTGGTACGTAGGAGCATCAGGATACCTAAGGTTAATAGTATGAAACCACCGATAACGCCGCCTTCATGCGATCTTTGTTTGTTGGTAGTCGGATCATTTGTGTCGTTGTTGTTTGTATTCATGCTTGTCGGGTTTATAGGGTTTACATCATCAAAGTCCGTATAGTTGTCGTCTTCCGGTTGAGGCATTAACAGATACAGAAGGAAGTACGCTAATACACCGGTACCGGCAAAACAAGAGATAATGATAAATGCAATCCGTATGAGCAATGCGTCAACATTAAAATACTCTGCAATACCACCGGCAACACCTCCTAAGAGACGATTTTTTTTACTTTTTGTTAGTTTTTTCATTTGGGGTTCTTTTTAGTTTTAGTCTGTTATTGACACTATGACGAACAAGTCCTACAAAAAGTTACAGGTATGCACATTTCAAATCAGCGCAGACTACAACATCATTAGATTTGTGAAAACAAATGTAGGCATAGTCATAAGGCATGCTTTACTCGCCGGAGCAGCAGGCAAGCCTAAAGCCAAGGTAGTAATACTTATTAGAAGGGGCTTTGTAACTACGATAGGACACACGGACACCTCTACCGGGAGTATTCCAGCTACCGCCACGAAATACGCGTGTTGTACCTTCCATAACGTCCTTACTAGTGGACACCGGCGCATTGGTAGCAAATAAAGGTGTGGCTTCGTAGGTCTTGTAACCATCAGCGCACCATTCCCACACATTTCCACTCATATCATAGATACCCAATTCATTGGGTTGTTTTGTTCCTACAGGATGTGTTTTGTTTTGAGAGGTCGTAGCGCACCAAGCGACATCGTCAGCGTTGTCGCCACCACTACAGCGATACCGTTTTGTTTTATTACCGCCCCGTGCAGCATATTCCCACTCGGCTTCCGTAGGTAAACGGTATTTACTACCGGTCTGAGCGTTAAGTTTGCGAATAAATGTTTGTACATCATTCCATGTTACTTGTTCCACAGGAAGATCATCTCCTTTAAAATAACTTGGGTTCTTATCCATGATTTTCTTCCACTGGGCTTGCGTTACCTCGTGTTTACTTATATAAAAATCGCTAACTTTAACGGTATGAGATGGTTTTTCATCAGGATCGCAGAGTTTTCCTTGTTCGTCTGTACAGCCCATGATGAACGTACCTCCTGATACGAATACCATCTCTATATCGGCCGCATTTTGCGACCGAACTAACAATACACTAAACATTGCAAGTATGGTAAGGAGGCTTCTTTTCATAGATATACCT
>BNXT01000113.1 GCA_025999775.1 Bacteroidia bacterium
TTGCTACTACGCAGTTTTACGAGGCTAAAATGCAAAAACTCACAGGCTACGCCTGCTCAAACAGTTTGCATTTTTACGCCTCTACAAACTTCTTCGTTTAACGCAAAATCTACTATGCCGAAACTAAGATAATGAATAATGAATAATGAATAATGAACAATGAACAATTTTCAGAGGTCGTCATTGCGATTGCGATTGTCTGAACCATGATTTTCATAAGATTACAAAGATTAACAGGATTGGAAATAATGAACAATGTGGGGGAATTTCTACATTCCTAAATTCCTAAATTTCTCAATTCCACACTTCACACTCCATTTTGCACTCTAAACTATGGAACCAAAACCAACCGGAACCCTATGCCGTAGTTGCGAAACGTAGGCGTGCTGCCGTAGCGATAGGAAACCGTGCAACTCGACGCAGCAGCGAACCAGCTGCCGCCACGAAACACGCGGAGAGAGCCTGTAGTAGCGCCTGTAGGATTACTCGTACTACTTGGATACGTACTACTCCCATACCAATCACTGCACCACTCCCACACATTCCCACTCATATCATGAATACCCAACTCATTGGCAGATTTTCCGCCTACCGTATGCGTTGTACTTCCTGAATTACCATCATACCAAGCTACATCCCCTAACGTATTACTTCCACTATAGGTATAGTTATGCGTGCGTTGTCCGCCTTTGGCTGCGTACTCCCATTCCGCTTCTGTAGGTAACCGATAATGAGCGCTGCCTAAGGTTCCGCCATTTGCTAATACCGACAATTTGTAGCAAAAACCATTCGTATAATACGTAACTCCTTTTTCCGTATAACCTACACTACCGCCCGATGACGTGCCTACTATATTTTCCCAACTTACATAATACATCGGATAGTTATCGCCCACGCCATACATACTTGAAGGAACGCTATCTGAATGTGAATAAGGCCAACTCCCCATCACATCGTACCACTGCTTTTGCGTTACCTCGTACTTCCCTATCTGAAATGTACTGATGCTCACACTGCTTCCATTAAGCGTCGTCGTGCCACCGGGGACATTGACCATCTCCGGTCCGACAAAAGCTAATTTAAATTCTTTTAACTCGGCATCTATAGTCGCCACTTTGCCTTCTTGCACCTCAATGGTTTGCTTGTATGATTGATAGCCGGTTTTTCGTAATTCCACCTCACGTTTACCAGCAAATACCTCTCGGATTATTGCAGGTGTATCATCTGTTTTTTTTCCGTCAATAAGGATATCAGCGCCTACCACATTGCATTTCACGTTTAATACCCCATAAATAGGCGTTAGCGCCGATAAATTCAGGGTTTTGTCTTCACCTGCTTTGACCTCTATAGATTGCGTCAACGTTCTGTGCGATGCCTTTTTAACTTCAACTGTGTAATTTCCATCCATCAGTCTGTCCTTCCAAGTATTGGTTCCCTTACGTACATCATTCACGTAGATTTCGCCATCGGCATTGAGGGTTATCACAGCAAAATTGGGTTTGAGCGTTAAATTGACCGGTTGATCGCTACCGTCTGTAACCGTAATGTGGGACGTTTTCGGCGAAAACATCGTTTTCACCACCCGTACCTCATGAGCGCCACTTTTCAATCTGTCAATAGTAATCGGCGTTTGCCCTCGCTTGTCGCCATCAATATACACATCAGCGCCTTGTTCCGGTTGCGTGTTAATCGTGATTTTACCAAAATTAGGTTTTAAATCGGGCGCTAAGTATGCTTTTTCTTTTGCTGTAATCTCTATAACGCCGCTTAAAGCGTGGTACATCGGCGCTTCTACCGTGTATTGATGTTTACCAAACGAAAGTTGTTTTTGTAATTCGCCGTTAATAACTTCCTCTTTGTTTCCATCAATTTTTATGATGGCGCCATCAATTTTACAAGTAACAATAAGGTATTGCAGGTTGACATCTTCTTTCACGATGTGTTCAACCGTTCCCGACTTTAGCTTCATAATATAGACGGTAGCTTCTTTCAGAGGTTCGACAAAGTCATAGTTACGAATACTGCCCAAATACTTGTGGTTAAGGGTTATTCGTTGTGCTCCGGGGGATAGATAAACCCAGATTTCGCCGGTTTTCTGTTCGCTATAAACCACACCAACCATCCCCGCATCAAAATTAAAATCTTGCAACCGCAAGGGTGTTTCTATTTTGACTATGGCACACACTTTGCCGTTCTTATCTTTACGCATATTTGTTATACGTGCAGATTGATCGGTTTCGTCCTTTGAAAAACTTTCTACGACAATATTTTGTGCAAATGACATCGTACTCACTATTAGTAGAATCATTGTAATTAAACGCTTATTTGCCGTATGTCTCATATCATTCGTACTTAACTTCGTTTCGTATTTTTTAATTCGTATTATTTTTGTGTTTAAAAATTGGAAATATCATACACTCCAAATTCAGGGTCTTTTTCCGGTTGCCATGTACGAATATGTATCGTTGGTTCTTCGGTTTTATTCAAATCGACCATCAAAAAAAGATAGCCTTTATCGCCATAAGTCGTTGAAAAATAATCTTGCTGCAATTGAATGCCGTATATCTCGCCGCCAACGCCTGCCTTCTTGACACTCATATCGGTGAACTTCAAATTTACGTATTCATTGCTCTTGAATACCGTGTTGAGTTGCCTGATATATTGCTGTTTTGTGTATTGCGTCATCTTGATCTTGTCGGGCAAATACGTCAATCGTACATTGTCCGTTCCCGTCTGATTTTTCACCATTTTTCCAACAATGATCAACGCATTATCCGAGAATATCGACTCGATATAATCCAATCGTTTCAGGGCATACGCTGTTTTGTAGGTCTCAATGAAATTGATAATTGCCAACCGCGAATATTCGCCCCATTGATCATATTTCATAATATCCTTGCAGGCATCCGCAGACAACGCAAACGACAGCGAGCGGATTTTGCCTTCGCTGGGCGAAATATTAAACACCACATCTTCAACAAAGACCTTGCGATTATTGCTAAAACTAAACCGCATCGGTAGCGAGCGCACCAGTACTCCATCCTCAAATTTCGTGAAAGAATAGGCGGGTTTTGCCACTATGACGGCATTGCCATTGTGTACCAATTGTGTAAACATAGCGTAACCTTCGGTGGTAAAACAGTCGCTAACGGATTCGTAAGTTTTGGTTCTGATAGCGGTTTCGATACGTTGTAGCATGGATAGATAGACCGTGCCGTCAACGGGTTGTAGGGGCTTCGCAGGCAAGGCTTCTACGGTATTCTCTTGTAACGTACCGTTATTGCGGGCTTTGCGACTATGCTCACGCTCACTGTTCGCTTGTTCCGCAATCTTAGTAACGGATTTCGTCAGTGAAACATCCACATAACTCTTTTTGAAAATTATCGGATCAACCTTATTCAGCACATCATGCACTTCGTTGTCGATCTTCCATTCGTTCTCAAAGGCGTATTCAATTTTCAACCGTATAGTTTTGTGCGAGCTTGTATCTCCAACTAATTCTGCTATCCCGTGACCGTCTTTAGCCGCCGTCACCAACGACCAATTCCGTCCATCAAAAAAGGCATAATCGCAATTGGTTACGGCACGGTTTTTATAGGTCATGTCAAGTGTGTAGAGTGTTAGATGCTCTTCGGCTTGTTTACCGCTCACGGCGAAATTGAGATTACCCAATAGTTCATTGATCTGACGCGGGATAAAAACGTCTAATTTCTGATTCTTGTCCGCTACGTCTATCGTGATACTTTGAGCATTCGGAAGGCTTTGCAACAGCATCAAACCCCAATAA
This sequence comes from Bacteroidia bacterium, assembly GCA_025999775.1. Lineage (GTDB taxonomy): Bacteria > Bacteroidota > Bacteroidia > Bacteroidales > P3 > BNXT01. Next base: position 3,788 of record BNXT01000113.1, read on the forward strand.
TAGTACCGCAAAGCATCGGCTATTTGGTACTTGGCTTCGGCTATACGTGCCTCTTCCACAAATTCCTTGATTTTGTGCTCGCGTTCCGCAAATATTCTTCCGACCTCTGCCTTTTTTACAAACCTAAACACATGAACATTAGGCTCTTCGCCCCAGCTCATAATTTCCGTGTTCTTGATAGTGGCAGTAGAGTACGTTGTTACCAAGCTATTCACATAGTCTGTAAACTGATTGCCTTGTTGAGTGGTCGTTTGCGTAAACTCACTTTGTATGTTCACGGAGATGCTTCCAATGAGCATTGACAGCGCATCCTTATCGGCTAAATTTGTGGTTTTCCCAACGCCTTCACCCCAATAATACTGCGGGCTTTGTTTGATTTGATCAACGGTTTGTGAAGATGCTGATTGGATGCAGAAACACCCAATCAGCACGCATACATATTTTGAAATGACGTTCATTTGTGGAGATGTTACCGCTCTTCAAATTTCTTCATCTCCTCGTCAAAAATCTGTTGATAACGAAACTTGTCGAAATCCACTTTTAGTTTAGCATCTTTGGAAATCTGATCAAAAGCGCCATTTACAATAGCGTCCTTACTCATTTCTATGGCAACATAGTAGGTATATTTACCATCTCGTTCTTTGAATGTTTTTTCACCTATGGTACGGACATCATTCAGTTTCTGATTTACTACCGTTCGTTGCATTTCCTCGAATTTGTTTTCAAATTCTTGTTTATCGGCAACCGTTACTTGATTCGTGTAATTGTCTGTAACAGCCTTAATAGTTGACTGTATCGTGGCTGCCAAGTCCGCTCTAGCATTTTGTAGCGCTATCTTTTTGGCAGTAGCCAAATCAGGGCTTTTACCGGATTGTGAGGCACGGAAAAACTCCTTGTTCGACCAATATTCCTTACCGGAAAGGGGAACAATGACTTCTTTAGCGCCTGTCTCTGTTGCTAATTTTTTACCACTTTTGCAGCCTGTAACGATAACACCTGCAAACGCCACTACGGTGGCGATAATTAAGACTTTTTTCATTTGGGTTTTATTTCGGTTATTAAAATTTCCATATATGCGTTCTGGGGGTAATCCTATAATCCTGAAAACCTAAATGTGAACAACTTAAAATACGGCGATATGCGGGCATAAAACACGCCTGTATATGAAAAATCATTAAAAGTCCGAGAAAACCCTCTGAAC
>BNXT01000114.1 GCA_025999775.1 Bacteroidia bacterium
AAACAAGATTTATGAACACTTTATTTAGTTTATCCAACAAAGTAGCCTTAGTTACCGGCGCCTCTTATGGTATTGGTATGGCTATTGCAGAAGGGCTTGCAAAAGCAGGTGCAACCATCGTATTCAACGACCTTAACAGCGATTTAGTGCAAAAAGGCATTGATGAATACAAGAAAAAAGGCATTACTGCGCATGGTTACGTGTTTGATGTAACCAACGAAGACGAGGTTACTGCAAAAATTGCACAGATAGCCACAGAAGTCGGCGCCATTGATATTTTGGTCAATAATGCAGGCATTATCCGGCGTACACCGGCGGTTGAGATGTCGGCTAAAGATTTTCGATTAGTCATTGATATTGACTTAAATGGTCCGTTTATCATGTCTAAAGCCGTAGCGCCGGGTATGATTGCCAAAAAGTCCGGAAAGATTATCAATATCTGTTCGATGATGAGTGAATTAGGACGTGAGACGGTATCTGCTTATGCAGCCGCCAAAGGGGGTTTAAAGATGTTAACCAAAAATCTGGCTTGCGAATGGGCAGAATACAACATACAGGTCAATGGTATCGGACCGGGTTATATCGAAACGCCTCAAACAGCGCCCTTACGTGAACCCGGACATCCTTTTGACCAATTTATCAAAGGTCGCACGCCCGCAGCCCGTTGGGGTACTACGGACGACCTCGTAGGACCGGCAGTCTTTTTAGCCTCCGAAGCCTCTAATTTCGTCAATGGTCATATCCTCTACGTGGATGGCGGTATTTTGGCGTATTTGGGCAAATTACCGGCGTAAAAATTATCACATTAACCAACCCAGATATACAAATGTTATCAAAACCCAACAACAAAGCGTCAAACACTGTCATTGCTACACCAAACAAGCAGGTCTTTACGTGGAAAACAATCTGGACGTTGGTGTGTTTGCTTATCATTACGGTGTTATTTTGCATCAATTACCAGCGTATTTTTGATGAAAAGATAGACTTAAATGGTGATAATATTGCTTATTATATGTTAGGGCAAAGCCTCAGTAGTGGGCACGGATTTACGAATACAGAAGGTTATGTTGAGACGCCTCATACCCATTTTCCTCCGGGTTATCCGGCATTTATGGCGTTGCTTATGAAAGCCGGATGGAGTTCCATCCACGCTATTAAAGTGGCTAATGGGGTATTATTTTATCTTTCAATAATTCTGCTATTTTTCATTTTGCATACCGCTTGCGACAATCGCCTCATTGCACTAACGGCATGCGCTTTTACCGCATCACACTCGATTTTATTGAGGTTTTCTACCATCATGATGAGTGAATCGCTATATGTCTTTTTGGCGATGATTGTGATGTTGATTATTTTGAAGTGGGATATACACAAAGCTTTTTCAGGGCAATGGAAAAAGTGGTATAAAGACGGATTGATACTTCTTGCGATGGCGCTGTGTTTAAGCTCTATTTATTTTGTTAGAGTCATGGGATTATCGCTTATATTAGCGGTTATTTTATACTATGGAATACAAACAGCGTTATGTTTTATTGCGTTTTTAAAAACAACCAAAAATGAACCCAATAAACAAGCGCCTGCATTGAGAGCAGCCAAAACCTCTGTCTTCAAACATGGTTTGGTCTTTGGTGTTGTTGTATTAGCATTGATAGTACCTAAAACAGTTTGGGATATACGTGATAAACACGTAGGAAAAGCAAGTGATGATTATGCCAGCGCTTTTATGATAAAGGTGGGTGGAGGTACTATGAGCACAGTAGCAGATTGGAAGGAACGGATAATTAGCAATACAACAGCCTATATTACTAATTGGATACCAACCGCTATTGATGGTAATTCCGACGGTAGTAGCAATGCAACTCCACTCTCTACGGATTGGTTCATCGGTATTTGTGTCGTGCTGCTATTATTGTGGGGAAGTATAAAATTGCCAAAAGGCGCGTTACTGTTATTTCTGTACGTTGGTATAACGATGGGTGTGCTATTGTTGTTCTACGAACATTACATAGGACACCGCTACATGATACCCATCATACCATTTTTGATTTTTTTGTTTATTTTCGGTATTTGCGATTTGATTCGTTTGTTGTCGGTAAAAATAGGGGGTACTACATCAGAAAGGAAGATTCTCAAGTTTGTACCTGCTGTGGTTTGTTTGGTATTTGCTCTAATTGTAACGCCTACCTACGCCGAATCTCTCAAACGTACTGCTAAAATAGCTAAGGGTAAGACGTTTACGGTATATAATGCGGATCCTCGATTTATAGATTACATTGATGCCGCCCGTTGGATAGGAGTCAATCTACCGGATTCAGCGCGTGTAGCAAGCCGTAAGGGAGGTATAACCTATATCTTTTCTAATGGACATAAAACCGGTGGTGTCATCCCTTGGTTTGGAACGCCGGAAGAAGTTATTGAAGGTTTCGAAAAAGAGAATATCAATTACGTTCTTATTGATACGTGGTATTCGCATGCGTACAGAACAGTATTGCCCGCCGTACAAAAATACCCTAACCGTTTTAATGTAGTCTATCAAACAAGTAGCGGTGGAGACAAACAGCCTTACACTTACATTGTACAATTGTTGAAAAACGAATAACACCTTTTATGGCAAATTTGAAAAATAAATCCAAACAATCGAATACTGGGATAGTCTCGCTGGTAGCGCCTCCAAAAAAACCTTCCAATCAAGTGTCTTTTCGTGATTTTTTGAAACAAAAAGAACAAAAGCGTACATTGCTGATTTTGAGTGGTCTCTTTGCGGTCATGGGTATTGTTTTTGGCATCTTGTTTCCGTATCCGTTTACGTGTGCAGACTCCGGAGGGTATCTACTATCCGCTGTAACGAAGTCTATCAATGCGTGGAGACCTATGGGATATAGCCATTACGTACAGTTTGTTCATAATTTCTCCTCGTCTCTAATAGCGGTGTATGTGTTTTCCTATATCTTTCACGCCGTAGCAAGTTTGCTATTTATTTTTTCCGCACAATACTTGTTTAAAATAACCTCTAAGGGCGTTTTTTATAGTATGGCGCTGTTGATTGTCTTGTCTCCGACCTTGATTTTTGCGACCAATATGTTGATGAGCGACAGCTTGTTTTGTACCTTGACCACATTATACCTTACTACCGGACTTTGGTTTGTTAATAATCCCCGCAAGGTGTGGATTTATGCGTTGCACTTGGTAATCTTGGTTTTCATTTACACTACCCGTTACATTGGCATGATTTACGCGGTCATTACGATGTTGATGGTGGTTATCGTATGGATAATGAGCATTGGCACAAAGAAAAACAGGGTTTGGTATAGTGTGGCGCTATTATTGCCATTGATGGTCATAGGTATTACGCAATCATCCATGAAGAAGGCGTATTCCGAAGCTCATAAAGTAAAAACGCTTTCGGCATTTGAGGGATGGCAATGGCTTAATAATATGTCGCCCATAATCCCTGAAATACGAGATTTGGATACCAGCAAAATCAAGGGACAAAAGAACAAAGAGCTTCATTTGTTCTTACTGTCATTTCCGGATAGTGTTTATTCTCAATTTAATATGCTTAGTACAGGGCAACTATGGGGTACCGAGTTACCTCCCAAAAGATACTTGTTTAAAACAATGGAAGAGCTAAATATCCCCTATACACAAGCATACGCCAAAGTTAGCATAGTCTTTGGCGACTATGCTAAACAATTGGTAAGAAAGTATCCGTTCAAATACTTGCAAAGCTATGTTTATCCAAGTTTTTTATCGACTTTTAATTTTTATGATATGAAAGCGGATTTGTTTGATAATTTACAAGACTGCTTTAAAGAGAAAGATCAATGGTTTTGGAATTACTACCAAATGCAACCCAAGGATTATCACTTTGATTACAGCGTTTTCAAACCGATAGACCCTATTCGACATATCGCACACTATGTGTATTGGATAGCTGGTATTGTATGTACGTTGCTGTTTTTATTGAGAATGAAATTTTACATCACAGAGCAGAAACCTCGTTTTATGCTGTTGCTTGTATTGATTTTATTTGTTTTAGCTTATGTTGGAGGTTCAATTATAGCTGCGCCTAGTACAGTATGGCGCTATTCACTGCCGTTTTATATACCATCCATTGCGTTTATGACTATTATCATTAACGATTTTGTAGCGTGGATTGCCACGAAAAAGAAGCCTCTCACACAAACAAACGAGTAATTTTATCAATAAACATCAGTTATGACCTTATCCATTATTATTCCTGCGTACAACGAAGAAAATACTATTACACAAATTTTGCAAAAGATAGTGGATGTAAAACTTATGCTTGATGCGCAAAAAGAAATTATCGTTGTCAATGATGCTTCAAAAGATGCTACCGAACAATTAGTTCGAGATTTTATTGTTTCACATTCATCTGATAAAGTAATACTTGTCAATCAGGAAAAAAATCAAGGAAAAGGCGCAGCTATTCGTAAAGGGATAGAGAAAATTACGGGCGATTACGTGATTATACAAGATGCCGATCTTGAATATGACCCTTGGGACTACAATCCTTTATTAGAGTTAATCGTAAAAAATAATTTGCAGGTTGTTTATGGCTCGCGGTTTTTAAATAAGACCAATCACCACTCTTATCAAAGTTTTTACTTGGGAGGTCAAATAGTAACAATAATTACTAATCTCTTGTACGGACAAAAATTAACGGATGAACCTACGTGTTACAAATTTTTTGATGCCACCTTTTTGAAATCCATTCCCTTAGACTGTACGGGCTTTGAATTTTGTCCTGAAATTACGGCAAAGGTAGCCAAACGCGGCATAAAAATCAAAGAAATCCCAATTAGTTATTATCCTCGATCCATTGAAGAAGGCAAAAAAATTAAGTGGAGCGACGGATTAGAGGCTATTTGGACATTGGTAAAATACCGATTTGGTGGTTAAAAAATAGTTTGAGGCGCTATCGAATTGCTAACTGTAGAATTGTAAGAAAAGGAATATGG
>BNXT01000115.1 GCA_025999775.1 Bacteroidia bacterium
TTTTTCATCCTTGCTTTGGCACAAAGATACAATATTTTTTTGAATAATCAACAATGGGTTACCTTTTTTTTTGATTTGTTTTCTTTTATCAATAGTCTTTTTATTTTTACTTTTCCTTTTGTCTTGATACATTTTATTGTTCATTTTCTTTTGTAGCAATAGCCTTTTTCTTACCTGATTTATCGCATAGTTAGTCATATAAAATTTTTGAAAACTACAAACTTTTGGGCTTGCGGATTTAAGGGAAAAAAAATAATTTTCAAAAGAACGACTTGTTTTTATCAAAAAAATTGTATCTTTGTACTAAGTATTGAATAATTCAATTTAAAACCATTCAATTACCGTTATTGTAACTAATTGATACTGACTATGAAATATCTAAAACCTTTTTTGTTTTTTGTATTGGTAACACTGTGTTTACCTATGTTTCCGGACGAGGGCATGTGGATACCGCTATTGCTGAATCACAATGAAGCCGATATGAAAAGTCGGGGCATGAAAATTACAGCGGAAGATATTTATAGCGTTAATCATTCATCGCTGAAAGACGCTATCGTGAAATTCGGTTCCGGCTGTACCGGCGAGTTTATATCCGAACAAGGTCTCGTACTCACTAATTATCACTGTGCACATGGCGCCATACAATCCCATTCGTCCATAGACCATGACTATTTGACGCATGGTTTTTGGGCGGCTAATTATTCGGAAGAATTGCCTTGTCCGGACGCTAAAGTAACGCTATTGGTAAAAATGGAGGACGTGACAAAGTTAGTATTACAAGATATTACCAAAGAAATGACGGAATCGGAGGTTGATAAACTACGGTCTTCCAATATTGCTAATCTCACTAAGCAAGCCGCAGAAGAAAGTGGTATGAAGGTTGAGATTAGGTCGTTTTTTTCGGGGAATCAGTACTATATGTTGTATAATCAGGTCTTTGAAGACGTGCGTTTAGTAGGCGCTCCGCCTATTGGCATTGGGAAATTTGGCGGTGAAACGGACAATTGGGTGTGGCCTCGACATACCGGCGATTTCACGCTGTTCAGAGTGTATGCCGATGCGGACAATAACCCCGCTAAATACAGTGCGAACAATAAACCATACCAACCTAAAACAGCGCTTAAAATATCGCTTGCCGGTATCAAAGAACAGGATTTCACGTTTGTATTCGGTTATCCTGCACGTACCAATGAATACCTTACCTCTTATGCGATAGCGCAAACCACACAAATAGAAGCGCCTATTCTCATTAACGCTCGTACCAAACGCCTCAATATCATTGGCGCCGCCATGCAAAAAGACGATAAAACACGGATTCAATACTCGGCAAAATATGCCAGTATTGCGAATGCTTGGAAAAAACGGCAGGGCGAAATTCGCGGCATCAAAAAACTCAACGGTATTGAAGAAAAACAAAAGTTTGAGGCTCAATTTCAAGAATGGGCAGCGACCTACGCAGGAGGCGTCTATAACGAACTCTTGCCATCCCTGAAAAAAGCCTACGATAACTTACACCCTTACGTAGAGCAGGCTACGTATATGAATGAACAATTGATGGCGCCGGAAATGATCCGATTTATCCATTCTTTTGATCCCTTGTTGACCAATGTAAAAAGCAAACAAAAAACGTCGGAAGAGAGCTTTAATACTACTTTAACACGGTTGAAAAATAGCGTTCCCGATTTTTTTAAAAATTTGAATGTTGAGGTGGATAAAACCATTTTCAAAGAGCTGTCGATTATTGATGGTGATAGTAAGAATAATAGTAATGGTAATAAACCGGTACGGCTTGTGGATTTTCCGGATAAAGAGTTTGATAAGTATGTGGATGAGATGTATGCCAAATCCATTTTTACAGACCAACAAAGACTTATGGAGGCGCTTGATAATTTGACGTTCAAGAATGTAGAGAAATCCAAGATTGCAAAAGATATGCTGTATAACTACGTTGAGCGTGTATATCAAAGGTACGAAAGCATCCGGACGCCGCAACTCAAGCAACAAAAGGCTATTGATGAATTACAATGCACGTATATGCAAGCACAAATGGAAATGCAACATAACAAAAATTTCTATCCGGATGCCAATTCAACCTTGCGTGTAACCTATGGCAATGTGTCGGGCTATAATCCTTCGGATGCCGTGTTTTACAAGTACTATACCACATTGGACGGACTTATTGCCAAAGAAGACCCGAATAATGCCGATTATACCGTAGAGAAAAAATTGAAGACCCTCTATGCTAAGCAGGATTACGGTCCATACGCCAATGCTCAGGGCGAGTTACCAATAGCGTTTGTAGCGTCCAATCACACTACCGGCGGCAATTCTGGGTCGCCGGTGTTAAACGCTAAAGGCGAATTGATAGGAATTAATTTCGACCGTACTTGGGAAGGCACTATGAGCGATTTGATGTACGACGTTACGCAATGTCGCAACATTAGCTTAGATATTCGCTACTGTTTATTTGTTATTGATAAGTTTGCCGGAGCGCAGCATTTGATACAAGAAATGAATCTTGTTAAATAACAACGTGATGGCGAAGAATAAAAAAGTAGGATTTATCATTGCTATCAGCGCGTTTGTTGTTGCGATTTGCTTGGCAATATTCGGTCGCTATGAAACGGTGTTAGCGTCCAATGTAAAAGACGATAGCGAGTTGTTTATTCCGACCGGCGCCACGTACGCTAATGTGCTCGACAGTTTATCGGCACACGATGTGTTGCATAATATAGTAACTTTTCAGTCGTATGCACGTATCAAGGGATACCCGAACATGGTTAAACGCGGACATTACCGCTTACGCAAGGGTATGAGTAATCGTCATTTGGTGGCGCTGTTGCAGAGCGGTCAACAGGTTCCGGTACGTTTAACCTTTACCCGTCTGCGTTCATTGGAACATTTAGCCGCACGCGTAGGAAACCTTATCGAGGTGGATTCGACACAGTTGATACACGCATTTTATGATAGTAGTTTCTTAGCTACTACAGGGTTTAACGAAGATAATGTCAAATGTATTTTTATTGCCAACACGTACGATGTGTGGTGGACGAGTACGGCATCCGAATTTGTAAACAAGATGTATCACGAGTATCGTGTGTTTTGGAATGACCAACGTAAACAACAGGCGCAACAACTGGGATTGACGCCGGAAGAAGTGATTGTTTTGGCATCTATTGTTGAGGAGGAGACCAATAAAAACGATGAGAAACCGATGATTGCACGGGTTTATTTGAATCGGCTGAACAAGGGTATGCGTTTGCAAGCGGATCCTACAGCACGGTATGCGGTTGGGAATTTTCAGTTACGTCGCATTTTGAACACGCATTTAAAGGCTGTATCCCCCTATAACACCTATTTGAATTTGGGATTACCTCCGGGACCTATCTGTACGCCGTCCACGCCTTCTATCGAAAGCGTGCTAAATGCTCCGAATCATGATTATATGTACTTTTGCGCCAAATATGATTTCTCCGGCTATCATTCCTTTGCTCGAAACTATTCGGAGCATTTAGCCAATGCTCGCCTGTACAGGCAAGCATTGGGACGGCGACTGAAAGAACAGCAAAAACAATCATAGCTAACTTTCGACCATTAACCATTAACCGAATTTTAACCCATAGTCGTCGTTGTAAGTGAAAAAATTTCAAAATTACCTCTATCCTTCCATTGCGGTATTAATTTGGGGACTAACCTTTGTGTGGTCGGAAGTTGTTTTGCGGGTGTATTCTCCGATGGATATGCTATTTCTACGATTGTGCATAACCAGCGTATTGCTGTACCTACTCTTTCGCAAAAAATTGCAAAAAATCGCCAAAACCGACTATGTGCTTGTGTTTTTGATGGCGTTTTGTGAACCGTTTATCTATTTTGTCGGAGAATCTTATGGTATTAAGTATTCCGGTGCGGGCTTTGCCTCCATTATGATTGCATTGATACCGCTATTAACCCCTGTTGCAGCAACTATTTTTCTTAACATTAAGTCGCATTGGTTAGTCTTTGTAGGCTTGATTGTTGCCTTCATTGGAATATTAATGATGATTTTAGGCGGACAATTTCAGTTAATTGTGGATATACGCGGTATCTTGTGTTTGTCGTTGGCAGTGATTTCAGCGGTTGGCTATGCGATGTGTGTTGTAAAAGTGTCGCAACGGTATAATAATTTTACTATTGTGTTTGTGCAGACATTCATAGCGGCAGTGTTATTTTGTCCATTGTTCTTTACATTCGGGTGGTCGGAATTTATTCATACGCCATTTCATTATGAGGTGTATGTAAACTTGTTGTTATTGGCTGTTCTAGGTTCCGGATTAGCGTTTCTGTGCTTTGTCGAAAGCGTCAAACGCATTGGACCGGTAAAAACCACTATGTTTTCTAATTTTATCCCTATCATAACGGCTATAGGCGCTTATTTCATTATGAATGAATCTATAAAACATAATCAGCTCATTGGCATTTTTATTGTTATCGTGGGCTTATTTATCGGACAGTGGAACGACCTCAAAACGGTTATACAAAAGAAAGTCCACAATCATCAAAAGGAATAAGGAACAATTTTCAGAGGTCGTCATTGCGGGCTTGACCAGCAATCCCCTGTGAGGTATGCACCGTGCCTCCTTCTTTGGCTACTTTATCGGCGGCGCGGTCTTGGGCGTGGCAGCGCATTTTGGTGGTATAAAAGCCCTTGTCAAAATCGCGGCGCGGCGGACATCAGTCAATATCAATAAAATCAAATTCTACATTTGTGCCGTGATATAGCTTCATAAGGCGTATCCTACATTGCGCCGACAGATTTCTTTTAGCGATTGCACTGTATATTCAGGGTTTTCGCAATGCTCAATATCGTAATGATTGCGCAAAAAAGCCAACCCTCCGTAAGTACGCAGATAGTTATGCGCCTCTTTCATACTGGTCTTACATTCCTGTGCAAAAACATCAATAATAAAAGCGGTATAATCGACTATATTTTGTATTC
>BNXT01000116.1 GCA_025999775.1 Bacteroidia bacterium
CAATAGACAATAGTGAAACTCAAAATGGTAATATACAAATCATTAAACATACAAAAGCCGGTGTGGTTACTGTTTTCTAAACTTATGAAGCGTAGCTTAATCATAATAGCGCTGTTGAGTTTGTTGTTGATGTCTGTAACATCTTCGGTTTATGGACAATCTAAACGAACGGCAGTGGCACAGGATGAAGTATTGGTTGTAGAGGAAAAAACCGGTTATTATCCTGCAACAGATAAGATTGCGCAGGACAAGAAAGTTAAAGACCTCATTGTCGTTGCCGACGAGAATTTTGAAAAAAGTTTCTACCATAAGGCATTCGGTTACTACAAAAATGCGTTTGATAAGACCAAAGAACCGGAGGTTAAACGCATGCTGTATCTTAAAATAGGCGAGATTCAACACCGCTTGGATCATAATGTAGAGGCGCGTTGGTATTTTGATAGAGCGTATGAAGTAGAAGGCGTTAGAGAACGCGGATTTTTAATGGCTTATGGCGATGTACTTCTCAAAACGGCTAACTACAATCGCGCAGATAGTATTTACCTGTATTTACTCAGAGCGGATCCCTCCAATGTATTGCTCAAAAACAAGCTAAAATCATGCGAAATAGGTCGAGCCTACAAAGATAGTGTGAACGCACTGGTTGCCGGAGATATTAAACGACAAGTTGCTATATCCTCTAACGCTTCGGATTATGGATTGGCAATTGTAGATAATAACTTGATTTTCAGTTCTACGCGTCGTGCAGAACCGCCTATGCTGGATATGCGCACAGGTCAAGGTTTCTCACACCTTTATAAAGCAACTCCGGGTCAAGACCTACTGGGAAATATTCAGTGGAAAGACCCAAAAGCGTTGAGTTTCAATATTTATGGGGATGCAATCAATGATGGCGTTTTTTCTTACGATAAAGTGAATAAAATAGGGTATTTTCAGCGGTGTAACGAAGGGAATTGCGGTATCTATACAACGGTTAACGAAGGAAAAGGCAATTGGTCAATACCTGAACCTTTAGAAGTTAATGGTGTCGGGGTTACGAGTATGGTCGGACAACCCGCTATTTCACCCGATGGTACAAAATTGATATTTGTTACTAAAGGCGAAGGCGGACAGGGGGGTAGCGACCTCTGGCTTACAACAAAGAAAGCACCGTCCTCACGTACGCGCCGTGTAGCACGCGTACCCACAGAAGCAGAAAACAAAGCCGTAGGGGTATCTAAAAAAATGTCGGCAGTAGCTAGCAGACAAACTAAAAAATTGGAAGCCGCACCAACGCCTACACGTACAAGAAAAAAACAAGCAGACCCTGTCGTCAATGCCTCATGGGATGTTCCGGTGAACCTTGGAAAATATGTCAATACACCCGGCAATGAAGTCTTTCCCGTGTGGCTTAACGAAGACGCTTTTTCGTTCTCCTCAGATGGACACCCCGGACTTGGCGGATTAGATATGTTTATTGCTACCAGAAACCCCGAAACAAAAGAGTTTACTCAGGTGGATCGCGTACAAGCGCCGATTAACAGCTCTTTTGATGACTATAACTTTGTTGTCTCCGAAGACTTGGGACGTATTTTCTTTGCCAGCTCGCGCTTTGGACAAGATGCTCAATCCGATGGTATCTATGATTTTCCTAAAATGCCGGGTAGCATGGAAATAAATCTTCTTGTGCGCGATGTAATAACCAAAGAACCAATTACAGGCGCCAATGTAACTATATGTCCTACTACTAAACCGGATAGTTGCTCTTATTTTGTGTCAGACACCGCCGGACGTGTTAAATACTACGACAGGCGTTCGGAACCAACATATACCACGCAAACAACGAAATATACATACCTCAATAGTAATTATACTATACAGGGCAATCCGGCTTTACAGATTATCCCTACCGAATTTGTCGTTAATAAGACAATAGATATGCATCCGGACGAAGCGTTACGCTTCAATCTCAAAGATTCGATACCTGTAGATTGGCGATTTTTCGCTGAAACGGAATTAGAAGATACTATCAACGTTGTAGCAGTAGCAATAATTGACTCCATGATTAAATTGTTCGGGTTGAACAATACCTGTGTAGAAAATTTTAGTATGACCTTGATAGAAAGTCCCTGGTTTAGAGTGCTCCCCGAACCGGTAAACTATGTGGATGCGCCGATGAAAACGTTCGATAGCAACATGATGTGCGACTTGTACCATTATGAAGATGAAGCCTATTTTACACAGCGCATAAGAACATTAACACACGACCCGTATGATATACATGGCTCAGTAAGTTATATGGTGCAAACCCCATTTGGATACCGCATTTTTAAAGATGTACCATTGACCGTGCATGTTATACCGCCGCCAGCGCCCGAAGATACCTCCGTTCCTGCTGTACAATGGTTTTGTACCGCAATACAGACACCCATGTCCAATAACGCAACACTCCAACTTAAAGGAATTATCAAAGAGAATTACATCTTGTTTTCTCAACAGCAACAAGATTCCCTAATAATGCCTATCACATTTTACTATACTGCTGATTCGGCTAACTATCAACTTGTTGGTACAACAAAACCTGCATGGACGCATCAATCGGTGTTTGATAGCGTGATTAAACGAACCATCAATTACTATAAAGATTCCGTGATTTTTAATCAGCAAGTGAGTTTGCACAGTTCTACCGATTTTAAGATTATTGGTTCTATTGATTATATGGTACAAAACCTGCGTGGAGAAGCGGACTATAGAGCTTCTGCCGATGTGCCGACCTCTTTTCCGATAGTCTTTAATAGCCTTGCCGGAAAAGAGACACAACCTACTACGACACAGATTGATAATAATAAGCCAACAAATGCACCTTTGCCGCAACGCAACGCCCCGAATGATATTTGGGCAAGCAAACACAAATCGTCTATTATTTCCGTACAAGGACCTTTTCAACCTAAACAACATTACAGCGAAGGGGTCAATGAATGTATGAAACCCGGTATGACGCCGGAGGAAATTATTGAATGTTTGGATCGACACAAAACCTATGAAGAAGCAACACCGCCTAATTACCAACTTAGAGAAAATTATGGCGTGCCGTGTCAGGATTGCGACAGCAAACCTAAACGGCATCGTATCGTTGACGACCTCTATCTTCAAAGTAACGACGACAAAAAAACCTTGCGTTTGACCGACCAACTTGGACAATCAACGTATATAGACTTGGCGCCTAATATGAAATATCATATCAATGTGCAATCTATTATTACAGCCGGTGGCGATGATTTACTCCCGACAGGCGTCGAACAGTCGGATATTATCAAAGCCGTCAGAAATAAAGATTATGTGGTCTATGAATGTATGCCGAAACTTGCAGAGCTAGGGGACGAAGTGTATATCAATAATCTGTATTATGATTTTAATGGTAAATCCTTCGTCAAAGATGGACAGCGTGAATTGGATAGGTTGATTGTTGTGGCATTGCGCAATCCACACTATACAGTGGAAATTGAAACCAACGCAGACGAACGCGGCTCGGCAGCCTATAACCAAGCCCTAACGGAAAGCCGCTTAACAAGTATCACACGCTATCTTGAAGAAAAAGGATTAGATGTTAGCCATTTTAAGTTCCGCGCAATGGGGAAAAACAACCCCCTCATTAAAGGCGCTAAAACAGATGAAGAACATGCTCTCAATCGTCGCGCTACGATTAGACTGTATGATAATACCCGTCGTAATACCTTACCTGTTAACTACGAAGCGCCGGAAAATAGCCCGTTAGAACGTATTGGCTTGTACTTTCGCGTACAATTGGGCGCCTATCGTGTAGCGCCTGAATACCCAAAACATTTTTTTAAAGATGTATATGACCTCTTGCCGGGAATGAAGGTTGAATACTATCAGGATAATGATGGACTATATAAGTTTACAGTAGGCGAATTTACAAGCCCAGACATGGCGCGTCGCATTTATGATAAACTGCAAGCAAGTAACCGCGATGCTTATATTGTGGCTTTTAATGATGGACAACGTATTACCATGAATGAAGCACAAGTGCTTATTTATAGCAAACAACGTAAGAAAAAATAGTGAAACGAAAATGTGTCATAGTAATATTGATTTGTGCAAATTGGTTTTGTAGCTATGTATGTGCTCAACAGGACATCGTGATGAGTAATCAATTGCTTAGTCGCACGAATATCAATCCGGCAAGTATCGGTATTTCTAACTATGCTAATGCGTTTTTATTATGTCGAAAACAGTGGGCGGGCTTTGAGGGATCGCCGTTTACACAAATGCTTGACATCCATAGTTATATTCGAGAATTTAACTCCGGTTTGGGCTTATCCGTAATTAATGATTATGTCGGAAGAAATACAATCTTTAATATGAAGGCTTCGTATGCGTATTACTCTAAACTGTCAGAGAAAATGACGTTGACACTGGGTGTCAGTGGAGGCTTTTATAATCGTTGTGTTAAAGATCCGCAGTTTATTGATTATGAACCGAGTGTTGAGTTAATAGACTATATAGGTGCCGGAAAATTTGTGGTATATCCCGATTTGGACATAGGTGCGACCCTCACAACACCCGAATTTAGCGTAGGTTTGTCAATGACTCACATCATTCAATACGTGTACGGAAAACCTAATACCTTCAATTTACCGCCACAATTACATCTCTATGGTGATTGGCATTTTCAAGTGGGCAAATTTTACTATGTTACACCGACCATTGGCGCAACAACAACCCTATCTCCCAATTTTGATAAACCGCTTAAATTTATGGAGAGACTATCATACGCCGCATCTGTGGGCGTTGTGGCTGGCATACGCGATAACGCCTACGCCGGATTATCGTACCGTGTCAGTGATGCACTTATAGTAATGGCAGGAATGAACGTTACGGATTATCTGAAAGTAGGTTATTCTTATGACTATAAAATGGGAAACCGATTTTCTAATATCCGTAACTACGGGTCTCAT
>BNXT01000117.1 GCA_025999775.1 Bacteroidia bacterium
GTTTTTCACTTGCAAAATCTTTGTCAAAAAGACCTCTTTTGCCCTGTTTTTTGTATGTGATATTCATAGCGTTTTTTTATTGCAAAATTACGCATAATTATTTGAATATCAAAATACTAACACGTATTTTTAACATGTTTTTTTGCGTTTATAATTTATTGATCTGCAGAAAGTTAATTTTTAGAGGTGCCCATATACTATAATTTGAAGAAAGATGCTTTCTTTGATTATGAAATACAGGGCAAAAAAGGGTTAAAAATGCCAAGAGGGGACAAACAGCATATTTTGCAGTATAGCATTCCTGTTCCCTCTCTTGCCGAGCAGCAAAAAATCGTTTTTGAAATCGAAAAAATAGAGACACAAATAGCAGAGTTAGAGCAGCAATTAGCAGAAATCCCCAAACAAAAAGAGGCTATTTTGAAAAAATATTTGTAACGCTGGCATAATGACGGACTTGAACAGATCATCCACTGAACCATCGTCTTGACTAAGAAGCGTGATGTTGATGGAATAATTTAAGACGCTCTTCAAGCAAAGGGAACTGTGAACGGTCAATGAGCGACACACAAGCGCGTAAACCTGATTCGCAACTACCCGTGATGTCCAGCGAAATAGCGCTGATACCGTAATAAAGCAACTCTTTGAGCAGGGCGCTACTTGTGAACCCCGGATAGGTGATAGTGAAGTAAAACCCGTCGGCAATAGGCTCGTTACCGTCTTTGTCGTATACAATCTGAAAGCCATTATCTAAAAAATAGGACTTGAGAATATGCGCTTTTTCGCCATACTCTCGGATGTCTTGGACAAAATCATAGCTACCATCATTGGCAGCTTTAAGCATAGCTGTAAACCCAATCTGTGCAGAGTGCGAAGTCCCCGAACTAAGGCAATATATCGTACCATATTGAAACGCTTTACCAAATTGGTCGGAATTATGGTAACGCAATAAATCCGGCGCTGTGGTATTCCATATAGTATCGGAAATCACAATCAGAGCCATGCGTTCACCGGCATAACTAAACGCTTTGGATGCGGAAATGAAAAGTATGTAATTATCCGTATATCTGGCGATTGTCGGCTGAAACGGCGGAACACCGGGGATACTATAATCTTTACGAAAATCCATCGCTAAATACGCCAAATCCTCAATGACGACAACATGGTATTTGTTAGCCACTTCCGCAATGATTTGTAATTCCTCTTCGGTAAAGCAAAACCATGCCGGATTATTGGGATTGGAGTACAGTAACGAAGAAACTTTACCATCGTGCATCATCTCTTCGAGTTTATCCCGCAATTTTGCGCCACGATAGTGAAAAACATCAAAAGTACGGTAAGCTTGCCCCAATATTTTACATTGCATCTTTTGCACCGGAAATCCGGGATCGATAAACAGCGTACCTTCACGGTCTTTGTACATGCGATTCACGGTGAGAAATGCGGCAAAGCCTGCCTGCATAGACCCCGCAGTAGGAACACAACACTCCTCTGATACGGTGATGTCTAAAAAATTCTTCACAAAACGGGCTGCCTCATGTTTAAACTCCGGAGTCCCTTCAATAGGCGGATAAATAGCGGCTTTACCATCTTCTAAGGCTTCTATCTGCGCATGGATGCCAATATCGGAGGGTTTTAAACCCGGAACACCCATCTCCATGCGTACAAAAGACTTTTTGGAGGATTCTTCAATGTAATTAATGAGTCGTTTGACCTCTCGTATGGAGACTGTACTAACGTCGTAGATGCCCAATTTTTGTAGTGTAGCATCTACAATAGATTTAGAAATAGGGGTCTGCTGCTGCATAGTAAGATTTTTTATTTACACTAATGTGTTACAAAGATAGTAAAATTTTTGAAATACACGCAAACAATGAACAACATCACCCGCACTTTCTTAATTTACGCCGGTTTTTTCCTGTTGTCCGCCGGTATTATTGCGGCGCAGGACAGCCCTCAACAGCAGAAAGACGCTTACCGAAAACAGATAACAGAAACTGACGGTGAAGAAAAACTAAAATTATATTCCTTTCTTACAGGAATTTACTATGTCGAAGCCGCCGATGAAATACTACGAGAGACGCGATTAATAGCGTCCCTACAAAACAACGAAGAACGATGCGCGTTCCTACAAAAGAGTAATATTCGTCGATTCCCGTAGGGAATACATATCAATAGAAAACGAATCATCCCCCCGCACACCAATACCTCGTAGAGGTTTCACATATTTTATTTATTTTGCATGTTTAAGAACATAACCAGCGGTTTAAAGTTCGTTCTGTCCGGCTAAATTCCGCACCGATTTTCACAATTTTCCGTTCACCGGCGCTGTAAGGAATCAGATAACCTTTATCGTCAATTTGTTGGAGCGCCTCTTCGGCGGTAGCCTTTTCCGACAATTTAAACTCAAACACATAAACGGTATCTTTTAACCAAACCACAGCATCGGAACGCCCAACGGCGCTTTTCACTTCGGTTTGTACAAATTGCCCCATCAATTTGAGAAGCAAATAAAAAACGGTTTGATAATCTTTTTCCGATTTGTTGCTTAAATCATTGGGGATGGATGCAAAAAACGCTCGCAGCCTATTCATAAAACCATCGACATTGGCTGCCATTAAATCTCTCACAAAATTGGGAACACTAAAATCAGAATTAAAGTTTGTCTGTGGCGAATATATGAGTTGTAATTCGTTCAAGAATCCATATTTCACTTCTTCGTTGGGAAAGCCCAAGCGATATTCATTAAACAGTTGGTCGAGTTCTCTGATAGTCAGATAACCGGTTTGATAGAGCAACGGAAGTGGATTGGTATCGCCAACCCGATAATCGGCAATGGAAGGTGCTGCAATGGTAACCTCGTTTTCGAGATTGGGAATATCAAAATTGGCATCTTTGAGCATCTTAACAAGAAAAGTCGGCGTACCGGTCGAAAACCAGTAATAACGCAAAGCATTGTTAGCAAAAGTATTCAGCAAACTGAAAGGGTTATACATTCCTTCCGTATTTTCGCAAAAATGATAGCCATCGTAACGTTTTTTGAGTTCGGCAAGCGTTTCTTCGTAAGACATCGTGTGTTTTTCTGCCAATATTCGTATTTCCGGCTCAAAATTGTCAATTAATTCAGATTGCGAAATACCGCATACACCGGCGAACTTTTCGTTCATACTAATATCCTGCAACTGGTTCAATTGACTGAAAATACTTACTTTAGAGAATTTGGTAATTCCGGTTAGCAGAAGAAAGCGCAAATATTGGTCTGCGGTTTTGAGAACGCCGTAGAAACCGCTCAATGCTTCGCGGATTTGTTCGTGCAGTTCGGGTTTATCCAATGTACTTGTGAGAGGTTTATCATATTCATCAATCAAAATCACCACTCGCTTGCCGGTTTTTTCATAAGCGCGGTGCATCAACCCCTCCAAACGGGTTGAAAATGATTTTTCGGAAGCATTGGCGCCCCAAACATCCTCTATTCGCGATAATAATGCCTCAAGCGCATTTTCGAGATCGACGAATTTTGTGTAACTGCTAATATTTAAATCCAAATGGAAAACCGGATATTCTACCCAGTCTTTTTCCAAACCGGCAATAGCAAGTCCTTCAAAAAGTTCTTTTTTGCCCTGAAAATAGGCTTTGAGCGTGGAAAGGAAAAGACTTTTCCCAAACCGGCGCGGACGACCTAAAAAGTACGGACGCCCCTCATTAGCTATCCGGTAAACGTAAGCTGTTTTGTCAACATATAAAAAGTTATCCTTGCGTAAACTTTCAAAATCCTGAATACCTATCGGTAATTTTCTGCTGAAATCCATATTACATATTTTTAGAAACTACAAAGATAATAAATAATTATGAAATGGACGCTTGGTCATGAATAAAAAAAATTAACTAAAAATTTGGTACATTGAGATAAAAATTGTAACTTTGCAGTTCTATTTGGGAGTTTAGCTCAGCTGGTTTAGAGCATCTGCCTTACAAGCAGAGGGTCGGGGGTTCGAATCCCTCAACTCCCACGCAAAACAATCTATTTACAGATTGTTTTTTTTGTTTTAATACATTTTCGGTGTAGAGACGTAACATATTACGTCTCTACAAAGATGAAAACAATAAACAAAAAAAATCATGTCAAACGAAAAATATCATAACAAATACCGCATACCATCGGCGCGTGCAAAATGGCACGATTACAATGGTGGCGCGTATTTTATAACCGTCTGTACCAAAAATCACGAACATTTTTTTGGCGAAATTGTATCGCATTGTAGAGACGTAACATGTTACATCTCTACGGATGACGAACCCCAAATGCAATTAACCCTTATCGGACAATGCCTCGTAGAAACGTTGCATGCAACGTCCCTACATAATAAATACGCCGAAATTCCATTATTTGTAGTTATGCCTAATCATTTTCACGCAATTGTGTTTATTGACGGGAAACATGATAATCCACAATGTAGAGACGTAACATGTTACGTCTCTACGGGGGCGGGGGCAATAAAAAACGAAAAAATGGTTAAAGTCGCCAAACACCAATCATTATTATCGTGGACAATACGCAGCATAAAATTCGCCGTAACAAAATTTGCAAACGAAAATAATATCGAATTTGCATGGCAAACACGTTTTCACGACCAAATAATCCGCAACCAAAATATGATGAATAATGTTGCGGAATATATTGAAAACAATGTCGCAAGATGGGATATTGATTGTTTTAATATGTGAGGCTGTCTCAAAAGGGTAGTTTTTAATCAACTATTTAGGCGGCCAGTTTGAGGTTTTGAGAAGAAAAATAATTATC
>BNXT01000118.1 GCA_025999775.1 Bacteroidia bacterium
ATTTAAAAATATCCATTCGCCGGTTTTACGTGCCCCTTTTCTTTCAATGATTTTGTTTTTTTGCAGTTGAGAAATAATTCTTTTAAGGGAAATAAGGGAAATTGAAAGGTTATTGGACATTTGAACGGCTGTAATTTTGGGATTTGCTTTTATCAACTCCACTATTTCATCTGCATATTTAATGGATGCGGTCGCATTATTGGCACCCTGCAGCTTACTTTCTCCAACTGGCACAACTTTTCCCATATCGGTTTTTTGTTGAGTATATCTAAATTCGGATACAAAACCATCTCCCAAACCGCGAAAATCAAACACCATAGTAGGATAGTCGGCAATGGCTTGCCTTACGCGAATAAAGCCACTACCGTATTTTTCTATATCATGGGTAAGGTAAAATGCCTCTGCAATTTGCTTGTTGCGGGTACTTGCTCTATACTCATCGGTTCGCAACTCCGCTTCCGTAATATCGCCATACAGCCCACCCGGATTGAAAAATGTTATCTTTTGGTCAAAAATTTTTATCTGAACATCGGTAGAACTTTTATAGTCGCGATGTATTAGTGTATTGAGCAATACCTCGCGAATGGCATCTAATGGATATTCCGGTATTTCAGTGCGCTGTGTGGTTTTTCCGGTGATTTCAAAGGCAAAATTCAGGTGCCCAATGATTGTTTGCATAGCCTCTTCCACCACATCGTATAAGTTGCCATTGAGCATTTTGTCGGCAATAATAAACGATGGCGTTTTGAACCGCCCGATGTGCACGTTGTAGAGCAGGTTTTCTTTTGAGAACAAAATCATTGCAGCGTTGGTTGGCACGCCGTTTTTTAGCATACGCAACTTCGTCAACGCCTCTTGCGGTTCATTTGGCAAACGAAATCGCCCAATGGCATTCACCTTTGCGATAAATGCGCTTACTTTTTCCCAATTCAGGTCATTGGCTACTGCTTGTGGATACGGATAAGCATCCCACGAGTACTGCATTGACTGCAAATATACATCAGAAATTTCGGATACGGACAATAGGTGATTGGAATTTTTTATGCGCTTATAGCATCGTCCTTGCAGGGAAATCGGCTTTACCGGAAATTCTTTAATTGACAACACTACGATAGTTTTCCCATTACACAGCCGCACATCTGCATCGGGTACAATGGATGGTTCAGTTTTATTTTTTACTTCGTTAATCCATACTGCTATGCTTTCCTTTCCCTCCTTTATGCCAACTACGTTTCCATCGTTGCTTACACCAATAAGTAGCATTCCGCCTTCGGCGTTGGCAAAGGCACAGAGCGAAACTATTGCCTCATGGTTAAAGGAGGTTTTAAATTCCACATGCAACCCCTCGCCCTGTGCAATAAGTTCTTTCAAATCACTTAGCCACGCTTTATAGTCGCTGTCTTTTATCAAACTATTTTTGTACAAATTTTATACTTTTAACCAATATCCCACACCGGAACAGCCGAAATACTCTCAGTAAGCGGAATTTGGTTCGCAGTCAAACAAAGCACCACACCTGCGGCAACAGGTAAATTCAACTTACTCAAAACCTTGAAATTGCAAGCATCTGCTAACGATGGCGTTGCCGTTTTTTTTACTTCAATGGGGTAAAGTTCTCCGTTTTTCTCAATCAAAAAATCCACTTCCTTTTGGTCTGTATCGCGGTAAAAATAAATTAGTGGTTCTTGTCCGTTGTGCCAATACGACTTCATAATTTCGGCAAAAACATAAGTTTCAAGTATAGAGCCACTCAAATAACTCGCTTCCAATGCTTTATGTGTATCTATGCCTGCAAGATAAGTGCACAAGCCCGTATCCATAAAATATACTTTCGGCGTTTTGATAATACGCTTGGTTACGTTATTGGAGTAAGGGTATAGCAATTTTACAACCCCTGAACGCTCCAAAATATTAAGCCATTGACGAGCCGTACGGACATCTATATTTACATCGCGGGATAAGTTGTTAAAATTCAACAAATTACCTGTTCTTACGGCAACTGCCCTCACAAAATTGTAAAACTTCAAATCGTCAGTAATGCCGTGATAATCTTTCACGTCGCGTTGAATATAGGTCAAAAGATAGGATTTGAAGAAAATATCTCGTCCCCTACCTTTATTCACGACCAATTTGGGAAACGAACCGATAAAAATATTTTTATATAAATCCATCAATGTCAGTTTGTTGGAGATTTTTTTGGCTTTCATAGACGGCAAAAAAGGTTTGACTGATTTTGCGAGTTTATTTTTTTCCGAGTACGAAAATCCCAATAAATCCAATACAGCAACCCTTCCTGCAAGCGATTCCTGTATGCCTTCCATCAGGTTAAATTTTTGCGAACCGGTTAGCCAAAATTGTCCGTTTCGAGGGTTGTTATCAACTATGATTTTGATATAAGTCAGCAGTTCAGGAGCATATTGCACTTCGTCAATGATAATGGGTGGAGCAAACCGTTGCAAAAAAAGTTCGGGATTGTTTTTTGCCAACGTTCTGTATGCCAGATTATCCAAACTGACATACGCACGGGTTTGTGTTTTCAGCATATCCAACACCGTACTTTTTCCTACTTGCCGCATACCTGTGAGCAATATCACCGGCGAAAGCCGCGAAATTGCCCTTATCGTAGAAGTAATTGTTCTCTCTATCATATTATTTTTCGTTTAATTATACATTATATTGCTATTTTAAACGAAGTATTTATTTTATAAAACGTTGATAATAAATTTGTTATGCAAATAGCAATACCATATCACCATTGAATCACAACCATTTATAATTATTATCTTTATCATGTTGTTCATTTAAACAGTCGTAATGTCGCTTTTATCTGCTTAACATGTTCTTTTTTTACATCCACTTCTCTGGCGTAAAACTCCCATTGAGAAACTATTTCTACTATTTGTTGTATAATTGCGCGGGCATTTTTTATGTCCATAGTCTTTGCCACCATGAGCAAATCTTCTACGGTAAAACCATCCCGTTTGTTGTTCAACGACATCTGGTGCAGGTTTGTCCATCTTCCCGACGGAGAATAAGAATAGCATAAATCGTAAGCAGGAGCTAATGACCATTGTCCTGCTTCATTCATAATGAACGAATGATTTTTCGTATGATCATCGTGATTGCGCGCAACCACATTGAAAACCATTCTCCTGTACATCTGTTCCATTGCAGGATAAGGCAGATGTAGTTTTCGCATGATTTGAAATGATTGCTCGTAGGAATACCTCTCATCTCTATCAAAATGCGCCATAGCGCAGAGTGTTTGCGTATGCAGTTTTTCTCCGCCATCTGTCCTGTCAAAACGTTTGGTCATAAAGTGTGCATGATTTCCTTCGGGCAATAAGCGACATTCGGTCATTTCAACGCCACACTTCGTTGCCATTTTATAATACGCATATTCAATTTTCCCTGTTCCAACCGGATTGTCTTTTAACTTATTATCCTCCACACCATCAAATTTTAGCAACCAATAGGTAAAACCGTCAGGCGCTTTTACTTGTCCCGACCGCAGCTCTTTTGTCGTTTCATTAAACGCAATAATCGCTTTTGGTTTGGCTCCACCTGCAGACGTTCCTACTTTTAAAATGTCAAAAATGGCTTTATTCTTATGTTGCAAACTCGTCTGAAAATTTTTTCTATGATTGAACACTTTTTTTGCCAATTTGGCAAGCTGTTCAATTTCGATGCGGGAAGATTCATTTAAGTCCTTATCTGCATTTGCTGGTTCATATTCCAAAGCGCCCATACCGCGTTTACCAACATAACACAAGCGATCAAGCGGGGTAACGGATACGGTCATTTGCCTGCTGGCAAACCATTCATCAATCACGCTATTTCCATACTCGTCGGGTAAAGAATCTGCCAACATTCCCGGAAGTCCTTTGAATGTTTTCCCTTTGTGTGCCGGAAACGAAAAGATGCTGTCTCCCCTCAAAAGGTCTTCCATAGGCATCATAAGAGGTGCTATATTCAAGTTCCTCTTTGCAAAGGATTCATAAAATTCGATGGTTGCATATCCTTTTTCTGCATCCCAAACTACAGCAGCCACCTCTTTCCCCCATAAAACCACATTCAATACGGTATCCATATCAATTATTTCCGGATGGTTTTATTCGTTTGGGCGTTTTCCCTTTTAACTTTATCCTTTCTATTGGACTTATGCCCATTTCGGGTAGCAACATTTCCAAATTATCCAATAATCGCAATTCGCGTAAAACCGGAAGCAGCATACCAAGAGAAACCGACTTCCCTTTTTCAATTTGTGCAATCGTAAAAATACTAATCCCTGCGCGGTCTGCAAGATTTTGCTGTGTCAGTTTTTTCTTCAATCGATAGGCTTTTATTCGTTTGCCTATTTCTTGTACAATTGCCATATTGCTTAAACTATTCCAATCCATATTCGTTCTTTTGATGTTGCAAAGATACTATTTTATTTGTAATAATCATAGTATTTTCTGTTATTATATGCAATTTTCAGGAATAACAATAGCAAATACTGCGATTATTTTTAGTCTTTCCCTGCCGAATGACAAGCCGGCGATAGAGAAGGAAAAGGGTGGCGAGGAATAACAATTTGATAGCTTGGTCACCTCTTGGTCACCTCTTGGTCACCTCTTGGTCACCTCTTGGTCACCTCTTGGTCACCTCTTGGTCACCTCTTGGTCACCTCTTGGTCACCTCTTGGTCACCTCTTGGTCACCTCTTGGATGAAGAACATACAATTTTCTTTTAAAATTAAAACATTTCCTTTTAATTATTTTTTCTTTTTTCA
>BNXT01000119.1 GCA_025999775.1 Bacteroidia bacterium
ATTATTACCTTTGTACCCACAAAATTTAACAACTAGAACTTAAAAAACATGACAAAAGTAGCTATTAACGGATTTGGACGTATCGGACGTATCACGTTCCGTAATCTCCTTAGTAAAAAAGATGTAGAAGTGGTCGGTATCAACGACTTAACCAACGCCAAAACGCTTGCGCACCTGCTCAAGTACGATTCCGTTCATGGCAAGTTCCCCGGTACTGTTACAGTACAGGACGAAGACAAGTTGGTCGTTAACGGTAAAGCGATCACTATTTATGCCGAAAAAGACCCCGAAAATCTCCCTTGGGCAAAATTGGGCGTGGACATAGTCATCGAATCGACCGGCGTTTTCCGTAACCGTGAAAAAATGAGCAAACATATCAAAGCCGGCGCTAAGAAGGTCATTCTGACCGTACCTGCCGACAAAGCCGAAGATGTGGACGCAACAATCGTTATGGGTGTTAACGAAAACACCATCACCAAAGATATGCAATTCATATCTAATGCTTCTTGCACCACTAACTGCTTGGCTCCTATCGCAAAAGTGTTGCACGATAAATTCGGCATTAAACGTGGTTTAATGAATACTATTCACTCTTACACTAACGACCAAATCATCTTAGATGCTCCGCACAAAGACCTCCGTCGTGCACGTGCTGCCGCTCTATCTATTATTCCAACCAGCACCGGCGCTGCAAAAGCGGTGGGCTTGGTAATTCCTGCATTGAAAGGTAAATTAGACGGTTTTTCAATGCGTGTGCCGACTCCGGATGGTTCGATAGTGGATCTCACTGTGGAATTTGAAAAAAACGTAACCGTTGAAGAAATCAACGCTGCCGCTAAAGAAGCTGCGAATGGACATCTCAAAGGTATTTTAGAATATACCGAAGATCCTATCGTCAGCACCGACATTGTTGGTAACGCAAATTCATCAATCTTTGATGCACTGCTTACCAAGGTTATGGACGGCAATTTTGCGAAGATTGTTTGTTGGTACGACAATGAGTTCGGGTACTCCAACCGTGTCGCAGATTTGGTTAGCTTACTCGGAAAATAATTGAGAAAACACTATAGAAATGGCAAATGAGAAAAAAATGCTCACGTGTGATGGCAATCAAGCTGCTGCACACGTGGCGTACATGTTTAGTGAAGTAGCGGCTATCTACCCTATTACGCCGTCGTCAAATATGGCAGAAAATGTGGATGAGTGGGCTGCTGCCGGTCGAAAAAATCTCTTTGGAGATACCGTAAAAGTCGTTGAGATGCAGTCCGAAGCCGGCGCTGCCGGCGCTGTGCATGGGTCGCTCCAAGTGGGCGCCCTGACCTCCACGTTCACCGCATCGCAAGGGTTACTGTTAATGATACCCAATATGTATAAAATTGCCGGTGAGTTATTGCCGGGCGTTTTCCACGTCAGCGCACGTACGCTTGCTGGGCACGCATTGTCCATCTTTGGCGACCATTCCGACGTTTATTCCACGCGTCAAACCGGCTTTGCATTCTTGGCATCCGGTAGCGTACAAGAGGTTATGGATTTAGCCGGTGTCGCCCATCTGACAGCGATCAAATCACGCGTGCCTTTCCTTCATTTCTTCGACGGCTTCCGTACTTCTCACGAAATACAGAAAATTGAGGCTTTGAGTAACGACGATCTCTTGCCTTTACTTGATCAACAAGCCCTGCAAGCATTTCGGGACAGAGCGCTCAACCCTGAACATCCGGTAACTCGTGGCACAGCCCAGAACCCTGATGTCTTCTTTCAAGCTAAAGAAGCTCAGAACAGCTATTTTGAGGCGGTTCCGGATATGGTGAACGAATACATGCAGAAAATTTCTAAACTAACCGGACGCGAATATAAACCTTTCACATTCTATGGCGCTTCGGACGCTGAACATGTCATCATTGCAATGGGTTCGGTAACGGAAACCATCAAGGAAACGATTGATTATCTGAACGCTAAAGGCAATAAATTAGGGTTGGTAACGGTACATCTGTACCGTCCGTTCTCGGTTAAGTACTTAGGCGCTGTGTTGCCATCCACCGTAAAACGTATTTGTGTGCTTGACCGTACCAAAGAAATCGGCGCTAACGGCGAACCTCTGTACCTTGATGTCGTAGAAGCTTTTGCTAATTGCAAAGATATTCCTGCGGATAAAAAGCCATTGATTATCGGTGGTCGTTATGGACTTTCATCAAAGGACACGACGCCTGTACAGATCATGGCGGTATTTGATAACCTAAAACTCAAGGAACCGAAAAACCAATTTACAGTAGGTATTGTAGATGATGTAACCTTCCTTTCATTACCGCTACTTCCCGAAATCAGTGTTAGTCCCGCCGGTACGTTTGAAGGTAAATTCTACGGACTTGGCGCCGATGGCACCGTAGGCGCTAATAAGAACTCTATCAAAATCATTGGAGACAATACCAACAAGTATTGTCAAGCTTATTTTGCTTATGATAGCAAGAAATCCGGCGGTTTTACTTGTTCACATTTGCGTTTTGGAGATAAACCGATACGTTCGCCTTACTTGGTAAGTACGCCAGATTTTGTGGCTTGCCATGTTACGAACTATATCTACAGATACCCTGTATTGCGTGGACTGAAAAAAGGAGGCTCGTTCCTGCTCAACTCTATTTGGAGCGAAGAAGAAACAAAAGCCAATCTGCCAAACAGTATTAAAAAATATCTTGCAGACAACAATATTAACTTCTACATCATCAATGCTACGGCAATTGCGGAGAAATTAGGATTGGGCAATCGTACCAATACCATCTTGCAATCGGCGTTCTTCAAAATCACCGGTGTTATCCCCTACGAATTGGCAGTGGAGAAAATGAAGTATATGATTAATAAGTCGTATGGCAAAAAAGGTGAAGATATCGTTAAGATGAACTACTCGGCTGTAGATAGCGGTACGGACTATGTTAAGGTTAACATTCCTGACGAATGGAAGAAATTAGACGGCAAAGATCCTGAAAATACGACGATAGCAAACTATCC
Source organism: Bacteroidia bacterium (assembly GCA_025999775.1). GTDB lineage: Bacteria > Bacteroidota > Bacteroidia > Bacteroidales > P3 > BNXT01. The sequence continues at coordinate 3,001 of BNXT01000119.1, forward strand.
TGAGTTTATCAAAAACGTAGTTGTACCTATTAACGACCAAAAAGGTGATGATCTTCCGGTAAGCGCTTTCAAAGGCAGAGAAGACGGCACATTCCCCGCAGGCACTTCCAAATATGAAAAACGCGGTATTGCAGTGAATGTACCGGAATGGCAGGCTACTAACTGTATTCAGTGTAACCAATGCGCCTACGTATGCCCTCACGCTGCAATTCGTCCGTTCCTTGTCAATGCCGATGAACAAAAGGCGTTGCCCAAAGACACTACAACCATACCTGCAATGGGTAAAGAATTTGAAGGTCATCAGTTCCGTATGCAAGTCAGTCCACTTGATTGTAGCGGTTGCGGCAACTGTGCGGATATATGCCCTGCAAAAACCAAAGCTTTAATAATGAAGCCTCTTGAGTCACAGAATGTAGAGATTGCACGTTGGGAACATATTGAAAACCACGTAAGCTACAAGTCAAATCTCACGGACATCACAAAAGGCGTAAAGAACAGTCAGTTTGCACAGCCGTTGTTTGAGTTTTCGGGCGCTTGTGCAGGTTGCGGTGAAACGCCGTATATCAAGCTCATCACACAGTTGTTTGGTGAACGTATGACCGTTGCTAATGCTACCGGATGTTCCTCTATATATGGGGGTTCATGTCCTTCCATGCCTTACACCACAAACTATAAAACAGGCTGGGGTCCGGCTTGGGCAAATTCTTTGTTTGAAGATAATGCCGAGTTTGGATTGGGTATGGCTGTGGCAACTAAAAATATGCGTACCCGCATCGAGCGTGTAATGAAAGAGGCTATCGCACAATGCGATAAATGTTCGGCTGAACTCAAAGACTTGTTTAAACAATGGATAGAATTCAAAGATAATGCGGAGAAATCCATTGAGTTATCACTCAAAATCAAGCCTTTAGTAGCAAAATGCGACTGCTCATATTGCAAAGAAATTCACGCTCTCAATCAATATTTAGTGAAGAAATCGCACTGGATATTTGGTGGCGACGGCTGGGGTTACGATATTGGTTACGGCGGCTTAGATCATGTCATTGCTTCGGGTGAAGATGTGAATATCTTGGTTGTGGACACAGAGGTGTATTCCAACACCGGTGGACAAGCCTCGAAATCCACACCTGTAGGCGCTATTGCCAAGTTTGCCGCTTCCGGTAAACGCATCCGCAAAAAAGACCTCGGCGCTATCGCCATGACCTACGGCTATGTTTATGTCGCACAAGTGGCAATCGGCTCTAACCAAAATCAATACTTCAAAGTACTCAAGGAAGCCGAAGCTTTTCCCGGACCGTCTTTGATTATTGCTTATGCACCGTGTATCAATCATGGATTGAAACTCGGCATGGGTAAGACGCAAGAAGAAGGCAAACGTGCGGTTGAATGTGGGTATTGGCACTTGTGGCACTACAATCCATCCTTGGCGGATGCAGGTCAAAATCCATTCCAATTGGATAGCAAAGAACCGGATTGGAGCAAGTTTAAGGACTTCATCGATGGCGAAGTACGTTACAACTCACTCAAAAAATCGTTCCCGGCTGAGGCTGACGAACTATTTGATGCTGCTCAATCCAACGCCCAATGGCGCTACAAACAGTATCTCCGCATGTCCACGATGGATTGGAGTAAATAATCCTATCAATCATCTTTTTTCAATCGTAGGGGCGGGTTTCAAACCCGCCCCTACGATTCATGGTGAGGTATGCACCGTGCCGTACCGTTGCGAGT
>BNXT01000120.1 GCA_025999775.1 Bacteroidia bacterium
GTAATAATACAATAACCTCAATCCTGAAGGATATTGCTGCCGGTATAACTGACCATAACTGTTGTACTGGTATTGCGTGGTCAGTGTATTAGTTCCCAACACATCGGTAAATTGCGTTGTCCGATTGTAGGCATCGTAGGTGTAGTTGTGCGAACTGCCATTGTTACACGACACGCTCTGCAACTGTCCCTTGTTAGCGCCGGTGGATATGTAGGTATAGGTCGTTACACGTCCACCACTCTCTGTTACCGTACTCAGTCTTCCATAAGCGTCGTAGGCATTAGTTGTAACGTGGTTTAGAGCGTCGGTTTGCGTTATTATATCGCCCAAAACGTTGTACGTATAGGACACCGTCCCCGCATCCGGATCGGTAATGGAGGTCTGTCGTCCGTAACCATCGTAGATTATCTGTGTTACAGCGCTTCCGGGCGCCGTTATCGTTTTTACATAGCCAGGTACATCATAAGCGTAGGTTATCGTGCCACCATTATCCGTCGCCGATACCAAATCTCCGGACGCATTGTACGTCTTGCTGCTCACTTGTCCCGATGGCGAGGTTATCGTACTTGTTAAGCCACTGTAGCCATAGCTCGTCGTCTGTCCCTGATAAGTCTCTGCTGTTTGTCGTCCAAATACATCATACGCGTAGGTCTTCCACAGCACTGTTTCATTCGTATAATGCGGTATAGACACTGCGGTTACTTGTCCCTTTGTATTATAGCTCGTTTCCGTACAAACTATCCCGCTTGGGTTGGGATGCTCCGTTGCTACCACCCGATCTAATATATCCATATACTGCTTTGTATATGCCTGTCCCGTCGTCTGTTCCGTCGCTACATACAACGCATTCGATTTACTCGCATCATAAGGTACATTGTAATACTTGCGTATTTTATAGTTTGTTACTATCCCTCCGGGGTGTTGTGTCTGCACGAGCGTACCAAAATGGTCATAACTATAGCTCGTTACTTGTCCGCCGATTGCCGTATCATTGAGCAACTGTCCCAACGCATTATACCGCTTGGCGCTTCGCCCTATGCCCGTCGTTACGGAAGTTTGGTAACGATACTTGCTATCGTAGCCGTAGCTTGTAACACGAGCCGGTACGCCCGTCGCCGTTAACGTCGTCTGCGTCGGCAGTCCGTAGCTATTCAGTACATTGGTCGTCGTACACGCTATCGGCAAATCGTAATTCTCTATAACACTCAGCACATTGCCTTTCGTATCATACGTGAACTTCTGCCGCTGGGGATAGCTTGTACTCGGATTGGTCTTATATGTCTTGCTCTCTGTCGTTGAGAGCCGATTAGGGTAGTTCCGTGATGCTGTCGTAAGATAGGTGTTAGTCGTTACCGTCGTACTCGTACCCACATTTGTCGTCGTATTTGTCAATACATTACCACAGCTATCGTACGTCATGGCTGTACTCTGCACAACTCCGCTCAAGCTATCATAAACAACCTGTGAAGTGAGTTTGGGATGTATTCGTTTGCTCCCAAGCGAAGCTATCGTATAGTTCTGCGTCGTCTGCATTAATTGTTTGTTAACACTCGCTACTTTGACTATCGTCGTTGTCGGTAGCGGCACGTAATACGTCGTATTTAATCCCCAGTTCGTTTCTACACTCCGATCCGTCATATTGTCCCTCACCAACATCCTATCAAATCCCAAAAAGCCCTTACCCTTCAAGTGCAGCTTCGCTCCCTCGTAAGCGTAGTAATTATAATTACTGCGTGTCTGTAACTGTTTGCATACCGTCAGCGCTCCTTGATACCGCAGCAACGGATAGCTCAATGTGTCGCCCTTCGTGTAGATCGCAGTATTGGTTATCGCATCATAAAATGCGGTAAACTGTATATTCAAATTATCCTTCACTCTCATTAACAATGCCCTATCATCTGACTGATTCTTTGATACATATACGCCGTAGTTTAAAAGACCTACCAAGTCCGGACTCCCATCGCCATTCACGTCTCCGATAGCCACCTCATCACTGCCCACCCAGGCTGAACTCGTGTTATTCGGATTCCACAACGGATTCCCATTCCATAGCGTCGTCGGATCCTCAAAACTATGACCCGTGCTCAATAATACGCGCACCCCACCACTCGTAAAGGCTATTATGTCACTCAGCCCGTCTCCGTTCACGTCCGACATCCGCATCTTGTACTTCTTGTCCTTAAACTCACTATCGCCGCCATAGTATGGCGTCCATTGCTCCGCCGAAGCAAAGTCATTCCCCGTCGCTAAGCATACTGCCATCCCGACCTCGCCTGTAAATATATAATCCGCCTTCCCGTCACCGTTCACATCCTCAAAAAAATAATTGTACTGACGTGATTTCGTTGTTAGTCCATACGTATACGTCGTTAGCGTTCGTACCACCGACGTTTCTTTGTAGCCTGTTGTTCCCTGCGATAACGCATAGTGTAGAGTGTAAACATCATGCGTATGTACCCCTATCCAATTCGTTTGTTGCTCATACCCGATAGCTATCACATCCGCACGTCCATCCCCATCTATGTCCGCTACCGTACTCAGATCCGAAGCCGCTCCATAATAATCCCAACCCAAAGTATTAAATATCGGCATGCTTATCGTAGTTCCAAAGTCCGAAATTCCACTCCCATATCTATTCAACGCTATCACTACATGGGTCGCTCCTATCCCGATGATGTCCGGCAACCCATCCCCATTAAAATCTGCCAAATAGCGCGGATACGCCTTCACATTGGTCCACCCCGCATACGCAGTCGTCCACGTTACCGGCGTACTAAAGCCACTCCCTGTGGACAACGATACTTTCACTCCATCGCTCGCAAAACCCACTATATCTGCCAGACCATCTCCGTTCACATCCACCACGTCACGCGAATGATGAACACTCTGCCAGCCCTGATTATAACCATAGTACCCATTAAGCCAGCACCCTGAATTTACAAAGCCACTGCCCGCACTCAATGCTACGTCCACGCCTGCAGCGCTAAACACTACCACATCCAACTTCCCATCCCCATTCACATCACCCAATTTCCGCGGACATTCACTACCCCACACAGTGTTCGTCCCAAATTGATTGATCCACCATGTATTACTTGTAAAACTATGCGACGACTCATTGTTCTTGTAAAATCGTAACTCACCTATCAAACTGTTATTCCCATCATACTGCCGTAGCGCTTTCACATTCCCCTCCACATCATAATACAACTGATACCGCTGATACACCGTATTCTCCGCATAGCACACTATCTCGCTTAACTTCTTATCGTTGGCTATAATATGTCCATTCGATACATACATATTTCGCCACTGGGTATTAGCTACATACGTAAACTCCACTTTATTGTACGGCAAAAAACCTGCACTTCCCGTATAGCGTATCTCTTTAACGCGCGGATTCTTATTCCCCGATGACGCGTATGGATAATACTCATACTCTATGTAATTTCCGTTCGCATCTTCTTGACGCTTCAATAAATACTGATACATATTTGACCAAAACAGAACCCGCGAATCTGTGCTGCATCCGTACTTTAGTAAACTCCCGTCCTTCGCATACACCTTGATCGAATCCGCGCCCGTTGTACTACTCCCATACGTTACTATCTCCGAAAATCCCGCTATCTCCGTATCGTACATATCTTGCCCGCCCCGTGCCGAACCACTTCCCGTATATATCAACCGCTGACCGTCCAGCGCTAGTACATTACTATTGTTCAGTTGTATCCCCGACTGTACGCCATCCATGTAGAAGTTTTTCCCCGTACGCGTAATTGCCGATAAGCCCGACAGAGACATCCCTTTGCCAAGCATCCCATCGCCGCCCTGACTATTATACACGATGGCTAATTGCGGCTGTATCCCTGCTGTTCCAGGCGCCAAACCTATCGGTATCTGATATGTCAACCCTCCCGTAGCGCTCACATCCACTATCCCCGCTAATTTATTGATATACACCGTATCCTCACCCGATACCCATGTCGGTACAGGATCGGGATCAACATAGGGTGGTGGTGGCGGATCCCCTCCACTGCCACATTCTTCGCCCTCTCCACATTCCGGTGGTAAATACTCCTCCGTAATCGCTACGCCGCCTGCTGAGGCTTTTATACCTCCGGTCTCTCCCTCATACAACACCGCTTCGGTCGCTGTGTCCGCTATGTGTCCATTCGCTCCTGACATCATGATGATGCTCTGACTCTGATACGAGGCTATCTCTACGCCACTTTGTATCTCTATCTCGCCTCCAAGCTCCACGATGATCTGAGAACCCTTATTTATTACTAATTTCGCTCCCGGTTCCAATACTAATCGCGTCCCTATCCTTACGTGAAACTCACTCATTATCACCGTTGTGTCCGTAGTCGTATCTGTCGTATCTGTCGCCTCTCCCAGTACTAACGTCGATCCCGCTCCTACGCGCAGCTGTAACTGTCCATGCTCTCCCCACGCATAGTTCGCAGGCTATAACCCGCAAAATATACGTACCGGCGCTAAACCGCGTCAAATCTATCGAATGTTCGCCTATCGCCCCTTTATGGTGATATACTTGGCGTCCCTGTAAATCATACACCTCTATTGCGCCCTCACCCGCACGCGTTGCCGCTATATGTACCGAACCCTGCGTAGGATTTGGGTATATCACCACAGAACATAACATCAGTAAAATCATAACTATAATTCGCATAACT
>BNXT01000121.1 GCA_025999775.1 Bacteroidia bacterium
TAAAAATCCGAGTATTAACTTAAAAACAGAAAATGTCTATTCGATCAAAAACAGCAGAACTCCGTGCACGAATGACGGAAGCGTTACAAGGTGGTGGCGAGAAGGCGATAGAAAAACAGAAAGCAACAGGTAAACTCACAGCGCGTGAGCGTATTACCAGTATTGTAGATCCGGGTTCATTTTATGAGTACGATCTTTTTGTTGAGCATTCCGGTAAGGAGTTTGGCATGGATAAAAAGTATTTGCCCGGTGACGGTGTCATCACGGGTACCGGTACAGTCAGTGGGCATCCCGTGTGTATTTATGCACAAGATTTCACGGTTGCGGGAGGTTCATTGGGTTATATGCATGCAAAGAAGATCACCAAGATCATGGATCATGCACTTAAGCTCAAGGTACCTATCATTGGTATCAATGATTCCGGTGGCGCTCGTATCCAAGAAGGCGTTAATGCGTTGGCTGGCTACGGTGATATTTTTTACCTCAATACGGCGGCTTCCGGTGTTATACCACAGTTGTCCATTATTTTAGGACCGTGCGCCGGCGGAGCAGTGTATTCACCTGCCCTCACCGATTTTGTCTTCGTTGTGGATAATATTTCTAAGATGTTTATTACCGGTCCGGAAGTTATCAAGTCTGTGTTAGGTGAGGATATCTCTCAGGAAGACCTCGGAGGTGCACGTGTGCATGCAGAAATAACCGGTAATGCGCATTTCTTTGCTAACACAGAAAATGATTGTTTTGAACAAATCAAGCAGTTATTGAGTTATATACCCTTCAATAATGATAACAAAGCTAAATCCTTTCCGTCCAAAGCGCCACGTACTAAATCTTACAAGATAGAAACCTTCTTCCCAACAGCACCCAAGCAGCCGTATGATGTGCGCAATATCATACGTTCTGTTACGGATGACTCGGAATTTTTGGAAGTGCAGGAACTGTTTGCCGGCAATGTAGTTGTTGGCTTTGCGCGTATCAATGGCGATTCCGTAGGTTTTGTAGCAAATCAGCCTTTAGTTATGGCGGGTGTGTTGGATGTAGATAGCTCCGATAAAGTGGCGCGCTTCATTCGTTACTGTGATGCCTTTAATATTCCTTTGGTAACGATGGTTGATCTCCCCGGTTATTTGCCCGGTATTGATCAAGAACATGCCGGCGTTATTCGGCATGGGGCTAAGATACTGTATGCTTACAGTGAGGCTACGGTGCCAAAGATCACTATTATTTTGCGTAAAGCTTACGGTGGCGGCTATATAGCGATGTGTTCGCACCATTTGAAGGCAGACTTTGTGTTTGCATGGCCTACAGCAGAGATTGCCGTCATGGGACCGGAAGGCGCTGCTAATATCATCTTCCGTAATGAAATAACCTCGGCAGAAAATCCGGAAAAGATGCGTCAAGAAAAGATTGCAGAGTACAAGGAACGCTTTGCCAATCCATACGTTGCTGCGGCTTACGGCTATGTGGATGCGGTTATCAAACCTACTGAGACCCGCAACTATATTGTTCAAGCGCTCTCTATCTCACGTGGCAAAAAAGAAGTATCGCCCCAGCGAAAACATGGCATACCTCCGTTTTAATCGAAAATCAACGAACGTAATAAACTATAGAGCTAATGAAATATTGCAAAAAAGTGTGCGGCGAGCAAGTCTATCTTTCACCGATGAGTCTTGACGATGCAGAGCTTTATACAAAATGGTGGAACGACCCCTTGGTTACCGATAATATGGGCGTTACTTTCATGAATAATACATTCCTCAGTGAAAGAGACTGGATGGAAGATATGCTCAAAAAAATGCAGCCATCGTATGCTATAGTCCGGCTGAGTGATGATCAGGTTATCGGCAACGTGGGATTTGAAAACGTCAATAATATTCACCGTGTAGCCGAAATAGGAATGTTTATCGGTGAAAAAACCGATCGCGGAAAAGGTTATGGCAAAGAAGCCATGCAACTCGCTTTAGATTACGGTTTTGGAGTACTGAATTTCAATAATATCCTACTTCGTTTCTATGAATACAACGCGTTCATGTTTGAGACGTATAAAAAAATGGGATTTAAAGAAATTGGTCGGCGACGCAAATCTCATTATCTCCGAAATGCTTATTTTGACGAGATTTACATGGATATACTGCAAAGCGACTGGTACGAAAGAAAAACGGTTTAATCCAGTCTTCCATGCCCCAACCGTCCTACGTCATACAACCGCTTACGAAGGAGTACATTGATGTAACCTTGCAATTATGCGATGCCTCGATGGGGAATGGCTATCTATCCAAAGATTTCTTATGTTCGTGCCTCAATAACCCGAAAGTATTCTTTTATATCTTGTTAAATCCTGCAGACAATGACGTTATTGGTTATAGTTACAATGAGGTATATAACGCTTCCGAATTTTGGAGGCAAGTGAAGCCGTTTTTCCCGTCAGAGCAACATTTCCAATTACCGGATGGGGTGTGTTGTAAGGTAGCAACCTTGGGTATAAAAATGGATTATCGAGGACAAGCATTAGCCAAAACCTTACTTGACTATGTCATGGATAGCATTAGTCGCTCTACTCATATTGATTTTTTTGTCGGAACGGCATGGAAGCAAGACGATTACGTCCCCATAGCTTCAACGTTGGATAAGATAGGTTTTGTGCCTATTTGTATATTGCATAGACCGTGGCATGACGTGGCTGCGTGCTGTTCGTATTGCAAAAAAAAGCGCTGCATTTGTGATGCAGCGCTTTACATAAAGTCGTGTTAGAGCTATTTTGCAGCGACAATCTCAATGTCAAAGACTAAGGTCGAGAAAGACGGTATATTGCCGACCGCTTGTTGTCCGTAACCGACAGCAGACGGGATTATTAAGGTTGCTTTAGTGCCCACCCGCATGTTTAATATCGCATTATCCATTCCTCGTATGACCTGTGAAGATCCGGCAACAAACTCCAATGGCGTATAATCACGCTCAGCATTGTACAGATCGGACGCTTTAGCTATATCTTCTAAACTTGTATCAAAAATAGTACCATCCAAGAGTTTACCTGTATAATGGATGGATACCCTTTGTTTATCGGTTATTTTCGCCCCTGTGCCTCGTTTATGAATCACAACATATACGCCATCATCATTAGGTTGTACAGTGATATGCTGTTCTTGGACGTAGGTATTCAGTATTTGAGCTTCGGCTGATTCCTTTACTTGTTTTTCAGTTTCCTTCATCGTCATAAATACCTCTTCGGAATAGAAACTATGCGCTTTCAAGGTGTAATAAACATACTTTATACCCTCCATATTTTGCATATTCATATTGGGCGAGTAGTGCATCAGAGTGTCTATGCTGTAGGCAAAGGTTGCGCTATCGCCTTCGTGCATTCTCATAGCGCCCTTCATCCAAAACTCTGTTTTTCTTTCCGATGGGTGCAGTGTAAACAGGCCATCCGGTGTCCCCGCATTGGTAAATTGCAAGGCTGTGTCAAGACGAACCCAGATTTCACCGTAAAAGACATCCCCTTCTTGCGCGAGTGGCGCCTTTTTGTTTTCTACATGAACTTGGTACAAAGAGCCATTTTCATCAACTTTAAAACCCTCTAAGGGCGATTTATTGGAACAAGACGTATTTATGGTTAAGATCAAAGTCAGTCCGGTTACAAACGATAATAGTTTTTTCATAGTTAAGCTGTTATTTAGTTAATTTATTTGTTAGCAATTAAGAAACGGTTTTAGGTCAGCATATTGGGCAATTCTTTCTCAAATCTTGCGATGGTTTCCGCCATGGTTTCGGTAGAATTACCACCGGAAGCGTTGAGATGTCCTCCGCCGTTAAAATACGTTTTAGCAAACGTATTCGTGTCAATCTTGCCTTTTGAGCGAAACGAGATTCGTATCAGACCATCTACTTCCGTAAAAAATGCAGCAAAGACAACATTTTTGATGGAAAGCGCATAGTTAACGATGCCTTCCGTATCTCCTTTAATGTAGTTGAAACGGAGCAAATCTTCCTTTGTTAGGTACATATAAGCCGTTTTGTGTTCAGGAATGACCGTTAAGCGATCGCTCAGACAAAAGCCTAACAATCGCATACGATATTCGGAAAACGTGCTATATACGGTTTCGTGGATATGTTTAACGTCAATATCGTACGCTATCAGTTGCGCTGCAATATCGAACACAGAGTGGTGGTTACAAGAATAGCTAAACGAGCCTGTATCGGTCATGATGCCTACGAACAACGCCTCTGCAATAGCTTTATCAAATTGTGGCAGAAACCCCATGGTCTGCAATATGCCGTATAAGAGTTCACACGTAGAGGAGACGCTCGTATCCGAAAAAGCCATGTCGAATTGAGATAGCTCAGGTAATAAATGGTGATCAATGAGCACTTTTTTTGCCTTAGAATGTTCCACTACTTTACACATATCGTTCAGTCGTGCAAACGATTGGAAATCATTGCAAAAAATCAGGTCAGCTTGCTGCAAATCGGCGCCAATACTATGTTGATGTTTGTTAAAAAGCTGAATATCAGAGGCGCCGTCAAGCCATCTCAGATTATCCGGAAAATCATTTGGAGCAATTAACTGTGCGGTTTTACCCCATTTTTTTAAACAACCATTTAACGCCAACATAGACCCTATTGCATCCCCATCAGGATTGGAATGGCATATCACACAGATGCGTTGCGCATCTCCGATACACGTCTTG
>BNXT01000122.1 GCA_025999775.1 Bacteroidia bacterium
GTTTTACATTTTGTTCATTACAATTCAATTGTTTTTTGTATCTTTGCATTATGAAAACGTCTCAAGCACATATATGTTTTGTTTCACCACGTTGTTGTTGAAACAAAACATGTAGTTACATTTTATCATCGTGTTTAGAACAACAACAGCAGTACACTGTTGATTGTCATTGGTCATTTCAAAAATATTTCGTATCTTTGCCACAAAAAACAATAGAGCAACAAAACATGATTGATAATATACCCCATTGCACGATGGGTCGAAGGATAAATTAAAAAAATACAAAAATCATGAAAACAAACGTAATCGGTTTTTTAGTTGCAGTGTTATTCAGCGGTGCAACCATTTGTGCTCAACGTCAGGCAGATGTAACCATTCCATTCAGCCAAGACATTCAGCAAATTGTGCTCAATCCTATCAACGGACACGTGATTGTGAAAGAAAAAGAGGTGATTTCGGATTACAATCCTGAAACGCAAACAGTAGGGTGGAGCATCAAGAAAAGTGATGTAGTAACCGTTGGGGCGCTTGAAAGCGCACAAAAAGCGCTGGATGCAATAGGGTCTGTGGAAGGATTAGTGGGCGCTTTTCAGTCGTCTGACGACATCTACTTCGTTCAGGAATCGCCTTATGTGCGTGCGATATTGGAAAATCGCGACCTTATTGTTAATTCAATTACCGGTCAAGTGGTTTTCAATTCCGGAACTGCCGGTTATCGCATCCTGCAAAGTCAATTTCTGCTGGAAACTAACGAATTTTTATTGTTAGCCAGCGAAGGAAAATTTTTCTATTCCGTTTTATGGAATCTCCAAAATGGAACAGAAAAGTGGAAAGCCGAAATAGGCACTGTCGCAAGCATGGCGAGCGCACTCAAAGATGCACTATCGTTTAAAAACACCGCTTCAGAAGATAAAACAGAACTGAAAGGCGATGCAATTTATACCTCCGTCAATGGTATTTTGTATAAATTAGACAAACAAACAGGCAAAATTCTTTGGCAAGCAAAAGACAAAATCAATAAATTTTTTCTTTCTCAGTCCGGAAAAAATGTCATTGTTATAAAAAACAGTGGCAGTATGTTGTCCATAAACCAACTGCTGAATGTTTGGAATAGTCAAGATGGCGCCCCCGTTTGGAAAAACGACATCAAAACTAAATTCATTATCTACTTGGAAGATTGGGCAGACAAAATTTTGATTGCACACAGTAGCGGATTCAATTTTTATACTTATGCCGACGGGAAAAAAGTGTGGAAGAAAGATGCCGCCGGTAGCAATTTCAAACAGGTAAACTCCATTGGTCAGGACTATTTGTATGTTGCCGATAAAACATTAAATTTAGTGGATGGAAACGGAGAAAAGAAGTGGAAAAAGCCCGTTGATATTTCTACCGTACCAGAAGCCCCCATTTATTTCTTGGACATACTCGAAGACAATCAGGTACTGTTTTTGACAGGCACCTCCGGTAATCTTGTGGACTACGCCACCGGCAAAAAGATTTGGAAAAAGGATCTTGCGTTTGAAGTGAAACGTCCGGTGTTGTTTTCTATCGATGAAGCAACCAATACGGTGTTGGCTTACAACGACAAAAAGATTTACAAATTTGACGCAAAAACAACCGCAGCTCCGAAGCCGCTCGCTAAATTGAAAAAAGTAAAAAATGAGGAAAGCATTTCCGACATCGAATCGTTTGACTGGGGCATTTCTTTGGTAGGTGAAGGCGACGTCATTGGTGTAGGTTTAGACGGAGCTATCAAATATCAAAATGCGTATGACGAGCCGGGTGGCGGCAAACGCAAATTGACGAAAGCAGCAGGTACGGCGGCAACCATTGCGATAGGAACAGCATCTGCAGTAACACAAGCGGAAATAGTTTTTTTACAAAAAAATGAAAAAGGAGAATATATAGAAACCGGCAGAGCGAATGTATTTGATAAAAAAACAAGACAAGCCGGACAAGCTGGCTCGGTAGCTGCGGATTTACTTAGCAAAACGGTTGTTGCAGGAGCTAAAAATCGTTTCAACGCTATGAAAACCAATGGCGACTATGCTTTCGTGTTATCCAAAGGCGCCAACGGACCGGAATTAGTGAAAGTGAAAAAAGTAGATGGCTCAGAAGTGGACAAAATTGCCATTGACAACAACAAACCCATCTACGAAGTGGATCCCGTGAATGACAATGTCTATTACGTTTTCAAAAACGAATTGCGCACTTATAGTGGAAAATAATTAGCGCTGACTACAACCATGAAAAGACTTATTGAGTGTGTGCCCAACTTTAGCGAAGGGCGTGATATGCAGGTAATCAAGCAGATTACAGATGTGATAGAAGCTGTGGAAGGAATTCGTTTGTTGGATGTGGATCCGGGTGCAGCGACCAACCGTACGGTCGTTACGTTCGTCGGCGAACCGGAAGCCGTCATTGAAGCTGCTTTTCGGGCTATCCGAAAAGCCGGCGAAGTGATTGATATGCGTAAGCATAAGGGCGAACACCCACGCTTCGGCGCAACCGATGTATGCCCATTAGTCCCCGTATCGGGTATCACGATGGAGGAAACAGTGAAGTATGCACACCAACTTGCCAAACGAGTAGGCGAGGACTTGGGCGTCCCTGTGTATTGCTACGAATATGCGGCAACGGAAGAGAAGCGGCGTAATCTTGCTAACTGTCGTGCCGGTGAATATGAAGGACTGTCTAAAAAACTCATTGACCCTGCATGGAAACCGGACTACGGTCCTGCACAATTCAATGATCAGGTTGCGATAACCGGCGCTACGGCTCTTTCGGCACGCGATTTTTTGGTTGCTATTAACTATAATCTCAATACTACCTCTACACGACGTGCTAATGCGATTGCTTATGACGTTCGCGAAAAGGGACGCCCCGCACGCGAAGGAGGTAAAATAAACGGCAAAGCCATCATGGATGATGCCGGAAATCCGGTAATGATACCCGGTACCCTTAAAGGTACTAAAGCTATTGGCTGGTACATCGAAGAATACGGTATTGCACAAGTATCAATGAATATTACAAATATCGCCGTAACACCTGTACATAAAGCCTTTGAAGAAGTAGTCGCCAAAGCGCAGGCACGCGGAATCCGTGTTACAGGCGCAGAAATCGTAGGACTTGTACCGAAAAAAACACTCATTGATGCCGGTAAATATTTTCTGAAACAACAACAACGTTCAGTCGGCGTGTCGGAAGCAGAATTGATTAAAATAGCCGTGAAATCCATGGGATTGGACGATTTAAAACCTTTTTATCCCAACGAACGTATCATAGAATATTTATTGGACGCAGACGATAAAAGCAAGAAGTTAATTGACCTAACATGTAGCGCTTTTGCGGATGAAACGGCTTCGGAGTCTCCCGCTCCGGGTGGAGGCTCCATCGCCGCATACATGGGTGTCTTGGGCGCTTCACTCGGCGCTATGGTGGCTAACTTGTCTGCACATAAAGCCGGTTGGGACGACCGATGGGAAGAGTTCTCCATTTGGGCGGAAAAAGGACAAGCGCTCAAAGAGGAATTGCTGTTTCTGGTGGACGAAGATACGCGCTCGTTCAATAAAATTATGGATGCGTTTGCCTTGCCAAAAGGCTCGGAGACGGAAAAACAAGCCCGTACACAAGCTATTCAGGAAGCAACTAAGTATGCTATTGAAGTCCCTTTACGCACAATGAAAACAGCGTTCAAGGTCTTTGACATCTGCAAAGCGATGGTCGAGATAGGCAACCCCAACTCTATAACCGATGCCGGTGTTGGAGCGCTCTGTACGCGGTCGGCTATCATCGGAGCATTCTTCAATGTCAAAATCAATTGTGCCGGTTACAAAGATAAAGACTTTGTAACCGTTGTACTCCAAGAAGCTGAAACCATCCGAACGCAAGCTATCGCTATAGAAACAGAGATCATTGAGAAGGTACAAAAAGGGATATAAAAACATGCTTTTATCCAGCCAAAAGTGCATTTTTTTTCAAGTTTTGGCTGGCTTTAATGCGTTTTTATTGCTGTAAAATATCTTTTACTGTTACTGTATTTTGGATTATTCCTGCATATTTGTTGTTTGTAAGTCCGTGTGTTGTACGCAGAATCATGTTTATTGCTTTTCCTGACTTTGACACTGGGACACCCTAAACGATTTTCCAAAAATTTTCATCAAAAAGTTTGGCAATAGACTTGTGTTTTGGGGTTAGCAGCATCGTTGTTGTCATCGTTTCATTGCTGATTGGCAATTTGATTTTCAATGTGGTTATTGTTTTGGCTATGTCTAAAACTTTATCAACACTTAGGGTAATATCACTCGTTTTCAGTATCCTTTCGAGTTCTTTGTACACTTTGTACGCCACAAAACAGATACAGACGTGCGCCTCAATGCGTTTCTTTGTGAAGTGGAACATCGGTCGCAGCTCCAGCGTTCCCTTTGTTATGCGGAACGCCCGCTCTACCTGCCACAGTTCGCTATATTGCTCGTAAATTTGCTCCGCAGAGAGTTCGGTATTAGTAATATAACCCTTTA
>BNXT01000123.1 GCA_025999775.1 Bacteroidia bacterium
ATATACGCCTATATTACTACCCTCCCTATCACTACATGTTACTTTAAAACCACCATCAGCCATAAACTTAATTTGATAACACTCAGCACATTCTATTGCCTCTTGTAGCATAATGTCAAACATTATGGAACTCCATTTAGAAGTGTCATTTATGGAACTTTCCAACTTCCACGTAGTTCCTGCCAATTCACTATCATTAGGTGCTTCTTTGTCTCTGCACCCCGTTAGCAATAGCAATGGTAGAGCGATATAAAGTAGTTTTTTCATGACTTGTTGGTTTTAATTAATTTTTCAAAATTGTTTTGTTTTCATAAAAGGATAGTTTAGGTAATAGAAACTTCTTAGTTTGCAAATGTACATAAAAATTTCCAATTAACCTTTTTTGGGGTTAAAAAAAAGATTGCGGCGCTATCGAATTGAGTGTGGAGTGTGACATTTTTTCTCCACTCTCAATTCTCAATTCTCCACTAACAAAAAGGGGCAGGAAACCCCACCCCTATTGTTAATTATTCATTATTCATTGTTAATTACTTTTTCACCACTTTCGCTGTCCTATTTCCGACTTTCACAATGTACTCATCTGCGGGTAAATGCGAAATATCAATGGTGGTTTGTAAGGACAAGGCGCGCCTTGTCCCTACGAGAACGCCATTCACGTTATAAATCTCCACTCTCAATTCTCCATTCTCAATTTTCCAATCTCCATTCTCAATTCTCAACTCTCCATTAACGACGGGATTGGGGTAAACGTACAACTTGCATGCGATTTGCGCTTCTTTCACGGCAGTCGCATTGGATACGGTTACCGAGCACGTAGCAGTATAGCCGCCGTCTGCGGTGGTTACCGTGATGGTAGCGACGCCTGCCGAAACCGCTGTTACCAAACCGCTGTTACCAAACCGCTGTTGCTTACCGTAGCAACAGCGGTGGCGCTGCTGCTATATGTAACAGAAGGATCTGCCTTAGCAGGCAAAACATTTGTCGTGAGTTGCACCGTTCCACCTACTGATAGCGCAGCAGAGGTTTGGTTGAGCGTAACGCCTGTAACAGAAGGAATGGCAACTATTGTGTCAAAGACATCATTCCAACTACTACTAATATAAGTGTTTAATGAATCGGCAGGTACATATAGTGTGTCGGTATCAACAAAAGTAAAATTACTATAGCTCAGTGACGGTGGCGTAACAGCAAGACAAATAACGGAGGTAAGACCTCTGCATTCGTAAAAAGCATAATGTCCAATGCTTGTAACGTTGCTCGGAATGGTAACGGAAGTAAGACCGCTACAGTCAGAAAAAGCCCCCCATCCAATGTTTATAACGCCGCTTGGAATGGTAACGGAAATAAGACCGCTACAGCCGTAAAAAGCCCCATCCCCAATGCTTGTAACGCTATTAGGAATAGGAACGGAGGTAAGTTTGGAACAGCCGAAAAAAGTAAAATTTCCAATGCTTGTAACGCCGCTTGGAATGGTAACGGAAGTAAGACCGCTACAGCCATAAAAAGCCCCCCATCCAATGTTTATAACGCCGCTTGGAATGGTAACGGAAATAAGACCGCTACAGCCGTAAAAAGCATAATCCCCAATGCTTGTAACGTTGCTCGGAATGGTAACGGAAGTGAGACCGTAGCAGTCAGAAAAAGTCTGTTCTTCGATGCTTGTAACGCCGCTTGGAATAGTAACGGAAGTAAGACCGCTACAGCCATAAAAAGCCTCCCCTCCAATGTTTATAACGCCGCTTGGAATGGTAACGGAAATAAGACCGCTACAGCCGTAAAAAGCCCCATCCCCAATGCTTGTAACGCTATTAGGAATAGGAACGGAGGTAAGTTTGGAACAGCCGAAAAAAGTAAAATTTCCAATGCTTGTAACGCCGCTTGGAATGGTAACGGAGGTAAGTTTGGAACAGCCGGAAAAAGCACTATTCCCAATGCTTGTAACGCTATTAGGAATGGTAGCAAAGGTAAGAGCGCTGCAATCAGAAAAAGCATAATCCCCAATGCTTGTAACGCTATTAGGAATGGTAATGGAGGTAAGTTTGAAGCATCCGAAAAACGCCTGCTCCTCAATGCTTGTAACGCCGTTTGAAATGGTAACAGAGGTAAGACCGCTGCAATAAGCAAAAGCGCCATACCCAATGCTTGTAACGCCGCTTGAAATGGTAACGGAGACAAGACCGAGGCAGTTGGAAAAAGCCCATTCCCCAAAGCTTGTAATGCCACTAGGAATAGTAACAGAGGTAAGACCTCTGCATCCAGAAAAAACATAATCTCCAATGCTTGTAACACTATTAGGAATGGTAACAGAGGTAAGACCTCTGCATTCGTAAAAAGCCCGTTCCCCAAAGCTTGTAACACTATTAGGAATGATAACGGAGGTAAGACCGCTACAATAGGAAAAAGTCTTATTTCCAATGCTTGTAACGCGACTAGGAATGGTAACGGAGGTAAGACCGCTACAATCGTAAAAAGCCCCATCCCCAATGCTTGTAACATTCTCGCTGATGACCACTATCTTAATACCGGCACGGTTATCATACCAAGGAGCGCCGCTATCAAAAGTACCGTTCGAAAAACCCACCGGATAATCTGCCATTGCTCCCTCACCGCTAATGATAAGCGTGTTGCCGCTTAATGTCGCGGTAACATCTGCGGCATTAGGGCTGCCGCATTGCCATGTTTGTGCATTAGTCACTGCTGTTGTGCCGAGCAGCATTGTTACCGCTACGAAGCGTTTGAATAATTTTGTCTGTTTCATAATGAGTGTGTATTTATTTCCTTGACTGTCATAAAGATACATAAAATTTTCCAATTACACGTCCTATTAGTGTGTTGCTACACAAGAAAATGAGCCATAAAATCAATCAGCAATCGCACGCCGAAGCCTGTTGCTTGTTTACCATGGTAATGATAGTCATCTTTAGACTTTACAAAGGCAACACCGGCAATATCAAGATGTATATAGGGATAGTCTATGAACTCGGTTAAAAACTTACCGGCAGTAATAGCGCCGGCAGTACCGGAGCCTGAATTTTTAATATCCGCCACCGGGGATTTTATATCACCGGCATAGTCATCCCACAGAGGAAGTTCGACGATACGTTCGTAGGTATTCCAGCCCGATTTGATAAGTTGCTGCATGGCTCGTTCGGCATGTTGTTGCATTGCCACAATAGCGTATTTTCCTGTGATGCGCGAAGCGGCGCCGGTGAGTGTCGCCGCATCAATCACCAATTCCGGCTGATATCGTTTGGCATAATGCAACGCATCTGCTAATATCAAGCGTCCTTCAGCGTCGGTATTGACCACCTCTACCGTTTTGCCATTCGACATCGTAATAACATCGCCCGGTACCATAGCATTCCCATTAGGACGGTTGTCGGTAGCAGGTATCAATGCCACTACGTGAATATTCAGTTTTAAGCGCGCAATCGCAAACAAGGTGGCAGCCACCGTAGCGCCACCAGCCATATCGTGCTTCATATCCTCCATATAATCGCCCGTCTTAATATTGATACCACCAGTATCAAATACCAACCCCTTCCCTACTAATACGATTGGTTTTTTATTTTTTGCAACTTTGGGTTTATATTCCAACACCGTGAAGGTCGGCGGATTTACACTGCCTTTATTAACACCCAAAAGACCGCCCATGCGTAATGTCTCAATCCGTTTTTTATCCAAGACCTCTACTTTTACACTCAACGTCTTTGCCATCGCCGACAAACTTTCTGCAAATTGCACCGCACTTTGAAAATTATGAGGTTCATTCACTAAGTCTCGGCACCAATGCACAGTATCCGTAATACTCTGTAAGTTGCTGCAATCCTTTGAACTAAGATATTTAGACACCACAAAGACATCTTGTAATCCTGTATTATTCAGCGTTTTTGCTTTACTTTTATGCTTATCATAGTGATAGTGGCTCAATAGCAAGCCTTCCACAAAAGCATAAGCAGCTTGTTTATTTTCACAATAATCAACAATCTGTAAAGTCTCTATCTTTTCATTCGCAGCGCATTGATACTGTGCATAGCCGGCTAATCGCCATTGTTGCAGCTGTTGTTCTGGCGTTTGCTTATTGTCAATAGTCTCTATACAAAGCCATTCGATATGTGTTAACCGATTGAAACAGAAAGACTTACATTGATTTTTCTGATACTGTTCAAGAATATATGTTTTCTCTTTTGAAAAAACTTTCACCGATTTGATTTGTTGGATGTTATCCAATAAATAGGCGGTGTGAACAGCGTTTTGGGGTTGATTGATGCTATGTAACATAATTATTTATTTTTCATGATGAAGTTGATAGTATTGACAGTCTTCGTGCTTGTCTGACGTGCAGACTCCGGTATCGCCCATCAATACGCTATTTACACATACGTGTTCAAAGCGACCGTTTTTCTTGAGCGCTATCTTAATAGCCATCGCCAAAACCGCCACAGCAAGCAGAAACACTGTTAGTATAAATAATTTAAG
>BNXT01000124.1 GCA_025999775.1 Bacteroidia bacterium
CTAAACGTTTGTAAGTGTATGGCGCCGGAAAATGTTTTTGCCCCAACAAGTAGGACAATACCGTGATGATAACGTAACAAATCAGCGTTGCCCACGCAGCGCCCTGATAGCCCATCAAGGGTATCAATGCAAAATTGAGCGCTATAGTGATGATAGCGCCTATAATCGCTATATAAGCGCCATATTTAGTTTGATCGGTGATTTTGTACCATACCGATAGATTGTAAAAAATACCAAGAAAGAGATTAGCAATCAACAGTATCGGTACTATCGAAGCGCCTACACGATAATCTTGCCCCACAAACAGCATAATATCATTCAAGAATAGCGTACAAACAAGGAAAATCAGCAGGCAGGCAATCACAAAATAGTGCATTACCGTGGCATACGTCTCTTTATCATTGCGTTTATTCGCTTGTTGAAAGAAAAACGGTTCTGCCGCAAAGCGAAAAGCCTGAACAAACAAGGTCATCAGTATGGATACTTTGTAACAAGCGCCATAAATACCCAGTTGTGTCATGGCTTGCGTAGGATCGGTAATCAAATGCTTCAAGATAATACGGTCGAAAGTCTCATTGACAATACCTGCCATCCCCCACACTAATACCGGTAACGCATAAACCAACATCTCTCGCAGCAACCTGCGATCCGAATGAAGCCCAATCTTTACAAAAGTTGGTAGAAAACACACAAACGTCAGAATATTAGCTAACAGATTGGATATAAATATATACCCAACGCCCATATTCACGTTATACACCTGTTGCAGTAAACTTTCGGGATGATTTTCCAAATAATATGGACAAAACAAAATAAAAAACAAATTAAACAGGATATTGGCGGCTATATTCATGCTTTTCAGCAGTGCAAATTTCAGCGGTTTGTTTTGATTTCTCAAATTTGCAAAGGGTATCGCGCATAGAATATCCATCGCTATGATAGCGGCAAACCAGACTATATAGTGCGCATGGTCAGGATAGTTAATCGTTGTTGCAATGGACGTTTTAAACACGCAAGCAAAGGTAAAAAACAGTGCGGTTGTAATGAGTAACGCTCGTACAGCGGTACTCGACACATCCGAATTGCCTTTATACTTCTGTGAGAAGCGAAAAAACGCCGTTTCCATGCCATACGTCAATAGTACCATCAACAACGCAACGTAGGCGTATAATTCCGTAACCACGCCATATTCAGACGGCATAAACACCCGAGTGTACATCGGTACAAGAAGGTAATTCAGAAAACGTCCAACGATGGTCGGAAGTCCGTAGATAGCAGTTTGTCCGGCTAATTTGCTTACCAGCGACATACTATGAATAAATTAGCGACAAGAGCACTTGTCCCACTATTTGTAGGGTTTGCTTATCCACATGTTGTAAATCATCTTCCATTGTGTGCCATTGCGGGAAAAAATGGGATGGCGTAGTGGGGTCGTACTGAATGAGGTCAATCATGGGTATTCCAGCTATGGTATTGACGAAATAGTGATCATCAAGCACACCCGACGTAAGCGTATTTTTAAAGCAGTAGCTAAATCCCAATTCTTGGGCGCGTTGCCACACGTTGTTTTGTATATCCGGTGCGAGCCGTTGCGAGGTCGCTTCTTTGGTAAAACAAGGGTTGTAACAGCCTACCATATCCAACAATATACCATAGTTTGCTTTATAGCCCGGTCGATGTAGGTTTGCAGCCCAGTATTGAGCGCCCAGACACCAACTATTCATATTATCTTGATTCACATACTCTGGTGTTCCTTGGTCTTCAAGGTCAAACAATATAATATCCACACCGACATCCGTTTTGTTAAGCGACAATTGTCGTGCCACTTCGAGGAGTACGCCCACGCCGCTTGCTCCGTCGTTAGCGCCCAGCAATGGTTTGCGGTGATTATCGGCATTAAGGTCGCGGTCGGCTGTTGCTCGCGAATCCCAATGTGCTGCCAAGACGATACGTCGCTCCGCTGTCGGGTTAAAACTACCTATCACATTCACCCCACGTGCTGTTGAACCGTCCCACAATTTGGATGTAAACGGTTGCGTAATGACTTGGTCGGCGTAGTTGGTGAGTATTTTTTCTAAATAGTTAGCGCATTGTTGATGGGCTTTGGAAGCGGGAATACGGGCGCCAAAACGTACCTGTTCGGCTACGTACATAAACGCCGTATCCATATCAAACGCCGGTTTTGTCAATGTTACCTGCTGAACTGATGTCGAGTTCGATCGTGCTTTGTTAGAGTGTCCGCCGCAAGCTGACAACAGCGTTACGCAGCCCAACAATACCATCGTAAAACCCCAAACCTGTAAGTTCCTACACGACAGGCTTATTACCATATACTTGCACGTTTATCGGGCGCCAAAAACATCTGGTCGCCTTGTTTGACATCAAAGGCATCATGGAATGCCGATGAATGCGGTAAGGTTCCGTTAACACGCCATTTCCCAAGAGCATGAACATCCGTTTTTGTGCGACGTAAAATTTCCTCATCGCGGATATTACCTGCCCAAACGCCTGAATATGCAAGGAAAAAGCGTTGTGCGGGCGTAAATTCCTCAATAGGCAAGCCTTCTGCATATTGCGGTGTTTTTTGAAATGCGTGGAATGCAATTTGTACGCCGCCAAAATCGGCTAAGTTCTCGCCTAATTGATAACTTCCACGTGCATATACACCTGGCGCTACTTCGATAGAATCAAACCAATCTACCAATACTTTAGCCTTGGACTCAAAGCGTTTTGCATCTTCAGCAGTCCACCAATCCCGAAGGTTGCCCTCCTTGTCGTATTGCCGTCCTTGGTCATCAAAACCGTGTGTCATTTCATGAGCTATAACAACGCCGATAGCCCCATAATTGCTGGCGTCATCACCATTTGCATAGAAAAATGGTGGTTGCAAGATACCTGCAGGAAAGCAAATCTCGTTCGTCGTGGGATTGTAATAAGCATTCACTTGATGCGCATTCATGAGCCATTTTTCAGCGTCCACAGGTTTGTCAATCTCCTCAATCATAAGATTGTGCTCAAATTGACGCACGCGTAACATATTAGCCACATACGTTTCTTTGGCATCTATCACTAATTTGGAATAGTCTTGCCATTTGTTAGGATAGCCGATTTTGACTTTAAAAGCGGCGAGTTTTCCCTGTGCCTGCGCTTTCGTTTCATCGCTCATCCAATCAAGGTTTGTAATACGTTCCGAAAATGCGCTACGCAGGTTCTCAACTAATCCAACCATGCGTGTTTTGGATGATTCCGGAAAATACACTTTCACATATTCTTGACCCACAGCTTCACCGAGTGAACCATCAATGGTACTTACCATGATTTTCCAGCGTGGTTGTTGAGCAGTAGTACCTTGCAATGCTTTGCCATAATACTCAAAGCGAATATCTTGGACTTCTTGCGATAAGTAAGGTGATACCGATTGAATGTAATTGAAAAACAAGTGTAATTTAAGGTCGTTCAATGATGTTGTTTGAACTAATTTTGACAGGTTTTTCATGTAATCCACCGTTGCTACAGAAAGTTCCGTTACGGTACTCAAGCCGAGCGAAGCGAAGTAAGTATCCCATTGAATGAATGGGCACAATGTTTTCAACTGTTCTACGGACATTTTGTTATAGATATGATGGGGATTGCGAAACTCCTCGCGCGGCATCATAATTTTGGCTAATGCGGTTTCGGTGTTAATGATAGATGCTGCGGCTTGGGTGTGCGTAGTCCCCAGAGCCTCAAAACTTTGTACGTTATCTGCGCTAAATAGGGCTACCATTTGTTCTACATAAGCGTTGTAAACCTCGCGTAATCTTTGACTACGTGCATCGTCCTGTAAGTAATAATCCCTATCGCCCATGCCTAAGCTGCCTTGCGAAAGCCAAGCTATATTGATTGTGCTGTTTTTGCTGTCGGCTTCTGAGAATACATGAAAATAAGGGGCAAAACCTTGACTATGCAATTGATATACGGTTTGCAACAAGGCGTCTTTGTCCGGAATATTCAGAATTTGTTCCAGCGTTTGTGCTACCGGATGCGTACCTTCCTCGTTGAGACGTGTTGTATCCATACCTACGGCAAAAAGCGTCCCTATTTTATCAGCGTTGGAACCGCTCGCATGACGTTTTTTACTTAATGTCTCGATAAGTGATAATACCTGCTTTTGGTTGTCTTCAGCAAGCTTGTCGAAAGAACCGTAACGAGAATATTCTGCCGGTATCGGATTAGCAGCCTGCCATCCCCCCGTAGCAAATTGATAAAAATCCTCCGTAGCAACGGCTGTGCGATCTAATTTGTCCATACTGATACCTTTTTCTTTGCTCTTGCCGGTACATCCAACAAGAAATGCTAAACGTTTGTAAGTGTATGGCGCCGGAAAATGTTTTTGCCCCAACAAGTAGGACAATACCGTGATGATAACGTAACAAATCAGCGTTGCCCACGCAGCGCCCTGATAGCCCATCAAGGGTATCAA
>BNXT01000125.1 GCA_025999775.1 Bacteroidia bacterium
CAGTAAAAATATAACTTGAACATATATATTTTTCTAATCAAAGGCAAGATTCAGTTTGTCTAATTTTTTCTTCAAGCAGAAGACGGCATACGAGATCTAGTACGGTCTCGTGGGCTCGGAGATGTGTATAAGAGACAGTAGCTATTGCTACTATAAAAATCATAATTTTTCACGTACGTACCATTTATGTTATAGCTCAATCTTTGAACGCTATGATAGTTGTAATAGAACGAAGCAGAGAGGTATTTCAATTGATTGAAAGCGCCGGCGCCTTTACTGAATATACGTTCGGTTGTCTCAACGTAGCGGTCATAAATATCTACTATGGTTGTTGGTTTTGTGGTGTAGGAGGCATCTCCGCCGATATAATGTTTTCGACTATCCTTGGGTCGCCACACAAACGACACTATTGGATTGAGATAATATGTCGTTTGTGATAGGTTAGTGTCCGATAGTTTCTGATTATTGATTTGATGCAGATACAACCCGGCATTGATGGAAGCGCTCTTGCTAATAGGTAATTGTAATTTAGTTCCAAGATACAAATCATTAGTGATATATTCTAAGTTATTTTGCATTGAATCCGGAACATAACACAGCGTATCCCTTGAAAAGAGTGAAAATTCCGAAAGCAACCTGTCTTGTTGTCGTTGGTAACCGCCCTCCGTTTCGATAATACCACCATTATCCATAGTGTGCAAATGGTGTAGTTCGCCACCCCAAAAAGTAGTTTTCATCGAAGAGGCTTGTTGCAACGCATCCGCCGTAATAGCAGGGAATAGAGCAGTGTAAACAAATTGGTCTGAATACTTGTATTGTGGATAGACTTCTTGATTCCAAATACCTTTTACGAGTATCACGTCGGTCTCGTTAATATTATTTGTTAGACATAATCGTTGATCCCAACGTTGTTTAGTAGAGTTAAAAGTTTGTACACTCGAATCATTATTGAAAATTAAATCGCCACGCCCATTTTGGTTTGTATGGGCGTATCTTAGAGAATAATCTACAATAACGTTTGGCGAAATATCCCAATTCCAATCCAGTTTACCAAACCCAAACTTTGTATTTAATTTTCGCAAAGTCTCTGTAATATTTTTAAAATGGTCGTCTTTAAGAATGTTTTCAATAGTATAGTTGTTGTGGTAAGACAAAACATCACTATCAAGGATTCCAACATTTTGAATTTTCATAGATTTAGTAGGATGATATATTACGCTTGCTGCCACCATTTTTTCATTATTGAGTAATGACCTTTTGTCTTTCAAATCGGGACGTTCACCTTCAAAATAGAGCAAGTTTTGTGCATAACGTCCCTGCATTTTAGTTATTTCATAGTTTTCGGAACGTATGATATTTTCCACATCGGCAATAGCCTTTGTGCCCACATTATTAAGATTAGCAAAGCCCACGCTCTTGAGTTTGTCTCCAATCTTCATGATATTACCTTTGGCTAAATAATTTTTAAACAATAGGACATCTCCACCAATATCGGCATTTCCAAACCAATTTGATAGAAACGTTTTTTTTAGACGAATATTAATCACCGATTCGGATTCTTTTTTATACCTTTTCAGCAAACGATTTTCCGAATAATTATGAATGACTTCCACTTTGTCTATTGCGTCTGCACGCAGTCCCTGTGTGAGAATAGTATAGCCGCTGCCCAAAATATCATCCCCTTCTACCAATACTTTAGTGATGGTTCGGTGCCCTATGCGAATGATACCGTTGTCTTCAATCCTGAATCCGGGCAGGTTTTTCAACAAATCCTCCAAAACAACTTCCGTGCCGTAAGTAAAGTCGGCAACATTGTAGATAATCGTATCGCCTTTGATTTCTATAGGACGCGTTAATTTTATATCTACGGTTTTAAGCATTAGAGGTTCTACTTTGAGCGTGATTGTTTTGGTTATCGTGTGTAGCGAATCTGTAACCGTAAAGTCGTAAGATTGTGTATGATAACCCAAAGCCGCAAAAAACAACGTATAATATCCCTGTTTAGTCATTGTTAGGGTATAATTACCTTGTTCATCGGAAAGTGTAGCAAGTACAATATTATTATCTTGTGCTCGCACGTAAACATTGGCAAATGAAACAGGTGTTTGTAAAGAATCTTGAATTGAGCCGGTGCACACGGTTTGCCCGAATAATGACAACATAAAACAAGTCATTAGGGAAACTAACGTGAATCTATTTGTACGACGCGTCATTAATGGGGTTTATTTTGCAAATAGCTATTCATCTGTGAATATTACATCTCAATATCTTCATCTATTTTCAGGTCTTGCGATACCTTTTTACGCAGTGATACGTAAGGATCTCGTTTAATGCCATCCCAAAAATCATTTTCTAAATAATCCAAATAATAATAATGCACTGTGGTATAACCACGTGGACGATTTGCAACATCGCGTTCAATATTGGCATTTGCTCTATTTATAATATCTTGTCTGTATTCTTGATAGGTTTGTGTTTCTCTATCTTCGAGACTTGCAATAACACTATTTTTTTCAACACTTAGTTTAGTGGCATAAAAAGATAATATTTTATCATCCCGTGTAGCTTCCAATATAAGTCCGGGACATCCATTCAATTTCCAAGGTCCAAACGAAGATTTTATTTCCGGTGCATACCAAACCGTATAAACGTTACCGCGAAAGGCTGCCTCAGCCATAGAGCAAGTGTATCCGGCTACCGTTTTTGTTGAATCCGTAAGGTATTTCCACTTGATTTGTTGAATGGAATCTACAACAACTTTCTCCGATTTATCATTATCCGTGTATATCAATACCAACTGATTCTGCCTGTTTAAATATAGTTTTTTAACATCTTTTGATATTGTTACCGTAATATTTCCATAATCACTACCCTTGGATACTTTACTTTTAATTTTTGATGTAGGACTGTCCCCCTGATTGATGTAGGTAAACAAGGCTTGTGAATTATTATATTCTAAGGTAGCAGAATAGTAGGGAAATGTCATAGTCATCCTGTACATATCGTATTGAACGGTAATTTGACTTTCAAATTGTTGCGCAAACACCTGTGATATACCACAAACCATGGCAATTATATAATACACTAACGCAGACTTGCCCAAGTTCGTTTTCCAAATTGACCAAATACGGTTGCTTGCATACAAGTTGTGGTTAAACATAACTATCAAGAATTTATGCTGCAAAGATATATAATAATTTTGATATTACCAATTTTTTTATGGCTTTTTTGATCCGCAGATTTCAAGTAACAAATAATGCACGCTAAAGTTTTTGCCGAGATAGTATGCTATCACGATTACTTTTTTCAAAATAGTTTTTGTTAGGTTTTACATAGAGTAAGTCGTTAGGGGCATCATAAATAAGATTAAACTGAGAAAGTATTTTCAATCCCAATAACCCATCTCCATATTTAAGCTGATCTAAGGGATCATAAGCCCTATCATTAGGATGAAATTTTATTGCTATGGGAACATCGCATAGTTTTATTTGTGAATCAAAATATAACGAATCCATATAATAAGTTTGATTGTTAAATTTTGATTGTGATTGAACCAATTTGCTATAGCCCATAGTTATTTTACTTGTATCCTTTTGTATTTTCTTAAAAAATTTGTGTGTACTTGATAATCCTCCACCTGAGGAACCCAAATCAAATAAAAACTGACCTGTTAATTCTTCATTTTTAATATCTTTGAATCCTGATACCTCGATATATTTTGAATGCTTTAGATACTTCATTGTGTCCGGATGTGGCGAATATAATCGAATTTTGTGGTAGTCTGACGGAATTGTAAAACTATCTAAAAAGGCAATCCTGTTTTCGTCAAAATTGATAACCGTTACCTTGTCTTGGAAAGCCTCAATCCCTATAATTCCTGCCCTTCCTTGTTCATGTAAGTTTTTTATCGTAAACGAGTGTTGTGTCGAAAATACATGATCGCCAATCGAAAATTTGATATCCCCGATTCCATACTCAAACCAAAGACTGCGATGCTTTTTCCATATTTTGTACTGCGAAGTGTCAAAATTGTCATAGAAAAAAGCGCTGTCTAAAGTACATGTGGAAGATCCGTTATCAAGAACAAATAATCCTTCAATGGAATCGTTAACAAATGCTTTGATCTTTATTGGTGCAGACTGGGTGAAACTAAAACTCTCAAACTGCGGCTCGTTATTCTCCGGCATAGTTCGACAAGACGCTACACTTAGTAAAAAAATTGCAGGTAAAATCACTATTAAATCATATTTCATCAGAGATTATCTTTAATAGGCGTCCTCTTCTGTCCATGCTTCTTCATCCTCAATATAAAGCGTTACATTTCTCTCTGAAAAAAGATGACCAGCTTTATTGGCATTGGCGTTGGCATGAATGCTCGAACCTCCGGAGTTTGCATATAAACAACCACACCCGCAAGTACATTCGCCTCCGATTACTTTATTCATTTGCTTATTTTC
>BNXT01000126.1 GCA_025999775.1 Bacteroidia bacterium
TATCAATCAGACGAAGGAAACGAATAGAAAATTGAGAAAATGAAAATATTTTTTATTGCAGACCAAATTATTGGGTGAGTTTAGAATATTTTTTGTACCTTTGTATGTTGAGATGATTTGAAAATGATAGATGATAAAACGACACTGTTAAAAGATATAACGGAGAGAGACTATGAGTGGGGATTTACAACCAATATTGAGACTGAGATCATAAAAAAAGGTCTCAACGAAGATGTTGTACGCTTTATTTCCGCAAAGAAAAACGAGCCGGCTTTTATGTTGGACTTCCGGTTACAGGCTTTTGCTCAATGGAAAAAAATGACAGAGCCACATTGGGCACACCTAACATACAACCCTATCGACTACCAAAATATTGCCTATTGGGCAGCGCCCAAAATACAGACCGTATCCGAAGAACTCGACCCTGTGTTGGTAGAAACCTTCAATAAATTGGGTGTTGACCTCTGCGAAGCCACAAACTGTGTCTCTAATTTAGCGGTTGACGCCGTCATGGACAGCGTTTCTGTCGCTACCACCAAAAACGACGAACTCTCAAAATACGGTATTATCTTTTGCTCCATCAGTGAAGCTATTCGGGAACATTCCGACCTGATAAAACGCTATTTAGGTTCGGTCGTGCCTGCCGGCGATAATTTTTTTGCAGCGCTCAATTCCGCCGTATTCAGTGATGGTTCGTTTATATATATCCCTCAAGGCGTGCGCTGTCCTATCGAATTGTCCACATATTTCCGTATCAATGCTAAAAACACAGGACAATTTGAACGTACTTTAATCATTGCCGACGAAGGCGCTTATGTAAGTTATATGGAGGGCTGTACAGCGCCACAACGTGATGAAAATCAACTTCATGCCGCTATTGTAGAAATCGTGGTGATGAAGGACGCTGAGGTTAAGTACTCTACCGTACAAAATTGGTATCCGGGCGATAAAGAGGGCAAGGGCGGTATCTATAATTTTGTAACTAAACGCGGTCTTTGTAAAGGTAGCCATGCTAAATTATCATGGACACAAGTGGAAACCGGCTCTGCAATCACGTGGAAGTACCCAAGCGTGATACTCAAAGGCGACCACTCCGTAGGAGAGTTTTTTTCGGTAGCGGTTACTAACAACCGGCAACAAGCCGATACCGGCACAAAAATGATTCATCTCGGCAAAAACACCTCAAGCACTATTGTATCTAAGGGTATCTCGGCAGGCAACAGTCAAAATTCCTATCGTGGATTGGTACGTATGGCGTCGGGTGCAGATGCCTCTCGTAATTACTCGCAGTGCGATTCGCTACTTATGGGTAATCGTTGCGGCGCCCATACATGGCCCCTCATACGTTGTGAAAACAAGTCCTGTATTGTGGAACACGAAGCAACAACATCCAAAATATCGGAAGACCAACTATTTTACTGTCAACAACGCGGCATCTCTACCGATAACGCCGTAAGCCTTATTGTTAATGGGTTTGCTAAAGAAGTAATGGAAAAACTACCAATGGAATTTGCCGTAGAGGCTCAAAAATTATTAAACATCAGTTTGGAGGGTAGTATCGGGTAACGCAGTACCAGCCTCCGTTAGAAAACATTGAACACTATGAACAAAGAAATACATCAACACAGTAATTTACTCAATATCACTAATCTGCACGCAAATATCGGTGATAAAACAATTTTGAAAGGCTTAAACTTACAGGTAAATGCCGGCGAAGTGCATGCTATCATGGGACCTAATGGCGCCGGTAAAAGTACTTTAGCATCCGTGATTGCCGGTCGAGATAAATTTACGGTAACGCAGGGTGGTATTACGTTTAAGAATAAAAACCTACTAAATCTATCCGTCGAGGAACGAGCTTCGGAGGGCGTATTCATCGGGTTTCAGTATCCGGTGGAAATCCCCGGTGTGAGTATTGCCGGGTTCATGCGTGCCGCCGTGAATGAACAACGTAAATACAAAGGTTTAGACCCCCTTTCTATTTTTGAATTTCAAGCTTTAATGGAAGAAAAACAAAAATTAGTAGGCTTAACCGATAAACTTGCCGGACGCAGTGTTAATGAGGGTTTCTCAGGGGGTGAGAAAAAACGTAACGAGATTTTTCAGATGGCGATGCTGAACCCGGATTTAGCCGTTTTAGATGAGACCGATTCCGGTTTGGACATCGACGCACTCCGCGTGGTTGCCGGCGGTATCAATGCATTCCGCAGTAAACACAACGCTATAATCGTGATTACGCACTACCAACGCTTGCTTGACTATATCGTGCCCGACATCGTACATATCATGGTCAATGGCAAAATTATCCAAAGCGGCGGTAAAGAGCTGGCATTAGAATTAGAAAAAACCGGCTACGCCGAGTACGAATAACCTTAAAGCATTAATAACGTGACTTTTTACTGTAAAATAAAAGATTTAGACGCTTACCTCGTAACCTTGCCCAACGGACTGTTTGACGCCAAGAGTACGCAAGTCTTCGCACCGCCACAAGGTGTCCATTTTGCCTCTGTGAACAAGGATGCTTCGCACGTTTCGCTCAGTATAGACGCTAATTCTCAGGTTGAAAAACCAATTCAAATTATCAATATTTTTCATCAAGAACACAATCAAAACAACACGCAGCGTATATCCATCCATGTAGCCGCCAACGCTACAATTACAATCATTCATTGTGACGAAACCTTCGATGACCAAGCACATCAGATTCAAACAGAGATAGACATCGTATTAGAACCCAATGCTATACTGCACTATTACCACCTGCAAAATATCAATAACAAGAGCGTTTCTCTCAGTACAGTAACGGTTAATCAACAAGAGAACAGTCACTTTTTTTCGCATACCATTTCATTTAACGGACAGTCTATCAATAAAGTGCAAACCATTGAACTCAATGCTCTTTATAGCGAAGCTACTGTGTATGGGTTGTGTTTATT
Source organism: Bacteroidia bacterium (assembly GCA_025999775.1). Classification (GTDB taxonomy): domain Bacteria; phylum Bacteroidota; class Bacteroidia; order Bacteroidales; family P3; genus BNXT01. Next base: position 2,937 of record BNXT01000126.1, read on the forward strand.
GGATGGTATGCAACGGAGCGACCATACGGTATTACTGCAACATTGGAGTCCATCGACGCGTTCACTACAAAACTTCAAGGGGATTTTGGATAATTCTGCACAAATGAATTTTAAGGGTCATATTTTGGTTGATGCCGCCGCCCAGAAGACAGAAGCTTTTCAGCATAGTAAAAGTCTTATCCTGTCAGATAAAGCCAAAGCACGGTTGGAACCTTTTTTGGAAATTTATGCCGATGACGTCAAATGTTCACATGGCGCCACCGTAGGGCAAATCCACGACGAAGAACTGTTTTATCTCAAAAGTCGCGGTATCTCCGAAAAACAAGCCAAATCCATGTTGATGGATGCTTTTTCCAACGAAATTGTGCAACATATCACCATTCCGGCATTACGGACTTACGCCGAAAACTTGGTACGTCGCAGACTGAGTGGGGATGTATTATCCTGCGAACTCTGTGCCTTAGCGCCGGAGAATACGGCACATAACGAAACTAATTGAAAGATTATTAATGTAATCTTGCCTTACAATCTGTTTCATATATCTTTTATTTACAGATCAAACTTGTTAACAGTCAAATTACTTACGACATCTTCCGTACCGCTTTCCTCTCCTATTACTTTGAACATAATAACTTATAATTTTAACGTCTTGCAATTTTCGGCAAATATACGAATTTCTTCGGAATTAGAGATTGCTTTTTAATAATTTTGACCTTTGCTATGCCATTGAAATTCATCTTCAAGTAAATCTAAAATTTCAATTACATTTTTTGGCTGCCAAAATTTATCAGGCGTCCTATAAATGTTTCCATATTGATAAAATCTGTATTTTTCTTTTGTTGCGTATTCAAAGGAAAATGTAGGAGATTTATCGTTATACCCTGTAGATTCCGTATAATAATCCGGTATCTGTTCATCTGTTGGTAGAACATCTATTTTAAGTTTGAATAAACTGTCAACTATTGTCTCCCAATTTGTTTTCACTGGGTGTAATTTCCAAGTTTCAGATTTAGTTATTGTTTCAGACACATTTCTTGCCTTGAAATTAACCCGCATCCGTGTCAAATTACCCGTCCATTGTAATGAATCATATCTAATTTCAATCAATTCATGAAATTGCCCTTTACTGCGAATCTGATTTGTAATCCAAATTCGGAAAATCAAACTATCTGAAGAAATCTCCGGATTTTTTAGTCCAAGTTGTTTTTCTTTCTGCTTGCAAAATTGCCAAAATACAAATGGAGTTCCATTATATCGGTCTTGTGTTTCATACTTTGGAATATCAATTTCTTTTGAGCTTTTTGGAATAGGTATGTTAATTATTGTACGAGGAAATTCCGCGTAAATTTCAACTTTCTCAATGTCATCTATTGGAAAAAGGTGCAATCCTCTAATTAGTCTAGAATGTAATCCACATAAGGTATCATTTTGAAATATCATTGTATCAAAATATACTTTAACTTTTTTTCCTGTTGATTTTCTTGTCACAATAAATGC
>BNXT01000127.1 GCA_025999775.1 Bacteroidia bacterium
ATTAGAAAAACAACTTTTATCAAAACAATAAATATTAGAGTTGAGTGTTGAGAGTGCAGTGTGGAGTTGCCGGTCGTTGAACCGGTCGTTGAGCGTAGTCGAAACGACCGATTGTTCATTGTTCATTCTTCATTCTTCATTCTTCATTCTTCATTGTTCATTGTTCATTGTTAAATATTCATTATTTTTTTGTACCTTTGCGGACTTAATTTTTTCACACACATACAAAACATGACTAAAGTTTCGACTCTATTGGGCTTTTTGCTGCTTGGACACTGTTTATTGGCGCAAAATATAAGCGTTGTTCGTGTAGTTGGTTCGACCTATAATCTTGATGAAAAGGCGCCGCTTCCCTTTGCTACTGTCGCTCTCTACTCGCCTATTGATACCAGTTTAGTAACAGGTACGACCTCAGAACTTGATGGTAAATTTTCCATTCCTAATATTACGCCTGGCAACTACATCCTACGCGTGTCCAGCATTGGATACGGAACGGTGGCTAAAAACATCACCGTAACCAATGAGCGGCGCGCTTTTCAAGTGGGTCAGATAGACCTCAAAGCCGGTATTGAGTTGGATGAGTTTGTGGTCAAAGCAACCTATATCCCTGTGCAGATGAAAGAGGATACGGTGGAATACAGCGCCGAAGCCTTTCGCGCGCCCGAAGGCTCGATGCTTGAAGACCTGCTGAAACGGTTCCCAGGCGCAGAAGTAAGCGCCGACGGAAAAATAACCGTCAATGGAAAAGACATCTCCAAAATCTTAGTCAACGGAAAGAAATTCTTCGATGACGACCCCAAAGTAGCAGCCAAAAACCTACCTGCCAATATGGTGGACAAAGTACAAGTGTTCGACCGATCCAGCGATATGGCTCGGTTTTCAGGTATTGACGACGGTGAATCCGAATCGGTTATCAATCTTGTTGTGAGAAAAGACATGGCTCGCGGTTGGTTTGGACGTGCCACTGCCGGCGGCGGTATGGATATGCCGGCAGATAATATCAACGACCACTTACGCTATGAAAACAACCTAACGCTCAACTATTTCAATGAGCAGTCCCAGTTCACTATACTTGGCGGACTAAACAACACTAACAACAGTGGATTTACCGATGCTACGGGTAGCGGCGGACAAGCGATGATGGTCTTTGGCGATCGCGGACGTAATGCCTTTGGAGGGTCTAATGGAATCCGACAATCCGCTAACATAGGTATTAACTTCAGTAAAAAAACCGAAAAAGCAGAATTGGGCGGCGATTACCAATTAGGTCATACTAATAATTTTATCAATCAAGATGTATTTCGCGAAAATATCCGTATAAATAATAATAACTACTATACCGAACACAGCGAACGCCGTGATATTACCAATCAACACCGTTTTCGCTTTGAATTGGAATATAAACTTGATTCGGCTAATGAATTTACGATAAAACCGAATCTCACGTATTCTAACAAAGACTACAACAATATCGGAACCTATCTAACGACTGGTCTTGATCATCTGTTGATCAATAAGGGCGCTACTTCCATTTCCGAAGAATCCGCCTATATCAACACCAACTTGGAACTGTCCTATCGCCATAGATTCGGTAAGCCACGTCGTACCTTATGGTTATCCGGTCAGGTCGGATACAACTCTAACAATGGCGATCGTTACAACTACTCCGATAATCATTACGCTATTATTGCCAGCGATACCACCGATCAATTTGTTGATAATGCCAGCAATCGCTTGAACTACCGACTGACGGCGAATTACACCGAACCATTAGGTAAGATTTTAGCGCTCAGTTTGCGCTATACCTACGTTCAAACGATGGATAATACGGATAAACAAACGTTTACAGCAAACGGTAACGGACTTTACAATATTGTTGACAGTATTTATTCTACCGTATATGAAAATCGGTTTGTTCAGCACCGTGCGGAAGCTACTTTACAATGGAAGATTAGAAACACCAACTATAATTTTGGACTCGGCTTATACCCATCGCAAAGCTACAGTACAGTTGAAGGTGTTCAACGGCTGAATCAACACGTGTTGAATTTTGCGCCCACATTTCAGATACGCTATTCGCCTTCAAGGTCTAAAAGTTTGCGTATCCGCTACAATGGCGAAGCTAACCAGCCCTCCATGAATCAGTTGCAACCGGTACCGGATAAGTCCGATCCTTTGGATGTAAAACTTGGAAACCCTGATTTAAAGCCCTATTTCACGCACCGTTTACGCTTATTTTATACCAATTTCAATCAACAGAAATTGTCCTCTGTCGTCGGCATGCTCTTTGGAACATTCGCACAAAATGCCATTACCAGTGTTTCTATAACGGATCCCGCTTTGTATCCCGAATTACAACTCCCTGATTCTATGGCGCCCGGAACCATCTTTTCTCGCTATGAAAATGTGGACTATACGTACAATTTCGGAGGTAACTTTGTCTATACCACCCCCATTAAAGGCTCAAAATTTACATTCAGTACCATCACTGGATTAACGATGACAAACTCCAAATCCATTATTGACCGTCGTACCAGTACAACGACCAATACCGGAGGCAACGAGCAACTCAAGCTGACTTACCGTCGGGAAAAGTTCGATTTTAGCGTCAACGGACGATTGGCGCTCAATAATGCCAATTACTCGCTATATCCTGAAAAGAATGTGTTCTATCAAACCGTATCAGCCGGTATGGACGGTAACTGGACTATTGTCAAAGGTGTTATCTTATCCAGCGATCTTAGCTATAACAAAACAACCGGTTATGCCGATGGGTATAATCCGGAGGCTACCAAATGGAATGCCCAGATTTCGTGGGTGATCGGAAAATCTAATCAGGGTATTATACGCCTGCGTGTAACCGATCTTCTCAATCGCAACTACAATACCGTGCGCAATACGACAAGTACCTACATTGAAGACGTAAATTACAATGCGTTAGGACGTTACTTCATTTTAGCCTTTACGTACAACTTAAATGCTGCCAAAGCCAGTGAAGCGCCACAACGTGAGATGAGAGAAGGTTACGACGGTCGTCCTCGCATGCCTATGGGCGTACCGCCACCCGGAGGTGGTGGACAACCAGTGATTATTCGTAACTGATGAAAATATCCGGTTTCACCTTTGTGCGCAATGCCGTGAAGTATGACTACCCCGTCATTGAAGCCATCAACTCTATACTGCCTTTATGCGATGAACTTATTGTATGTCTCGGCGCATCTGACGATGGTACGGCAGCGCTGCTCGAATCTATTACTTCTCACAAATTAAAAATCATTCACTCCGTATGGGATGATAGCTTACGCAAAGGCGGTCGTGTCTTAGCCGAAGAAACAAACAAAGCATTTGACGCTATAGCGTCCGACAGCGATTGGGCAGTCTATATTCAAGCCGATGAAGTCATTCACGAGAAGTATATCTCCATTATCCGACAAGGTATGGAACAGTATCTGAACGATAAAACGGTGGATTGTTTAGTACTCAACTACCTCCATTTTTACGGTAATTACCACTACGTTGGAGATTCACGCAACTGGTATCGCCGTGAAATTCGCATCATTCGCAATGATCACACCATTCGTTCGTACCGTGATGCACAAGGGTTTCGCCGCAAAAATGAGAAATTAAACGGAAAACTATTGGATGCCTACGTCTATCATTATGGTTGGGTTCGCAATCCCCATTTTTTAACCGCTAAACAAGTTGGATTTGAAAAACTGTATAAGCCCGACGATACTAAACTCACGGTAAAACAAGACGAACTATACGACTACCGTAAAGTTGCCTCTTTGAAGCTGTTCACTGGCGACCATCCTGCGGTGATGCAGAAGCGTATCAACGCTATGGATTGGAACTTTGAATTTGATACTCGAAAAAAACGCTTACCACTGAAAGAAAAAGTGTTACTGTGGATTGAGAAACTTACCGGGCACCGCTTGTTTGAGTTTAGGAACTACAAATTAGTATAGGTTGCGTCCTTTTTAATGCCATTTGTACAATAGTATTTTCCTGCGCTCCGTTGCCTGCTGCAAAAAAGCAACCGTTTTCGGATACTTATTATCTTCTGCAATCACCACCTCGAAATCTCGAAAACTTTGGCGCTCCAATGCTAATAACAAAGTAAGGATGACCCGTAAAAACCGTTAGAATAGCTAATTTACATGCCATCCCTACGGGATTTAGAGGCAAGGATGGTACGTTTTCTACCAACATTTGTCCCTAACGGGACATGAATAGCGCCTCAAACTTTTTTTTAATCCTGCAAATCCTAAAATCTTGTAAATCCTGATTCAGACAATTGCACATGAAGTTCGGTCGTTTCGACTACGCTCAACGACCAAACTCATTTCATTATTCATTGTTCATTATTTAGTTTTAACTAAAAAGTGTATCTTTGTAAAATATTTTTAATTCTCAATTGTCTTC
>BNXT01000128.1 GCA_025999775.1 Bacteroidia bacterium
CGTATCGTATTGTAAAAAAAGAGTTAGTAGCGCCGGACATCTATTGGATGGAAATCGTTGCCACACGTTTGGCACAAGCTACAAAACCGGGACAGTTTCTCATTATCATACCTACACAGGACGGTGAGCGTATTCCATTGACCGTTGTTGACCAAAACACTGTAACAGGAACGGTAACTATCGTGTTTCAAGTCGTTGGGAAATCCACACGCTATATGGCTCAGTGTGCTGTTGGTGATAGTTTTTACGCGGTGGTAGGTCCACTCGGAAAACCTTCGGAATTTATTCATCTTGACTTGCCGACACTGCGTAACAAGCATTTTCTATTTATTGCCGGAGGCGTAGGTACAGCGCCCGTTTATCCACAAGTTAAATGGTTGAAAGAACGAGGTATTGGAGTGGATGTCATCGTTGGAGCGCGTTCCAAAGAGTTGTTGTTTATGGTTGATGAAATGCGTCACGTAGCACAAGAATGTTATATCTCCACCGACGACGGTAGCGAAGGGTTTAAAGGGCGTGTTCCGGAGCTTATTCGACATCTTATTGATAATGAACACAAGCATTATGATGAAGTGATCGCCATTGGACCTATGATTATGATGAAATTTGTCAGCCAATGTACTAAAGACTATGGCATTAAAACCACTGTCAGTCTTAATACACTGATGGTGGACGGGACAGGAATGTGTGGTGCATGTCGTGTAAGTGTGGACGGAAAAATGCGTTTTGCTTGTGTGGAAGGACCTGAATTTGATGGTCATTTGGTTGACTATGACGAAGCCATGCGACGTCAAACACAGTATCGCTCATTTGAAATAGCAACCGAAACGCCGACCCATCAGTGTAAGCTTGCGTCCGCTGTGTCAACGGTGATACCCTCATTGCCCGAAAATACCAAACAACGTGTACCGGTTAGAGAACAAGCCCCCGATGTACGAATTACCAATTTCGAGGAAGTAAGCTATGGTTACAATCAAGCGGAAGCTCAGCAAGAAGCGCAACGCTGCCTACAGTGTAAAAAACCCAGATGCGTAGCGAAATGTCCGGTCAATGTGGATATTCCGGCATTTATAAATAAAGTAAAACAGGGACAGTTATTAGAGGCTAATCGTATTATCATGCAAGATAACGCTTTGCCGGCGGTATGTGGGCGTGTATGCCCTCAGGAATCGCAATGTGAAGGCGATTGCATAGTAGGTAAGAAAGGGGGAGCGGTGGCGATTGGTAAATTAGAGCGTTTTGTTGCCGATTGGGCGCGCGAACAGCATCTTACTACTAACATCAAATCAACACCTGCTAAATCGCAAAAAATCGCTATTATCGGCAGTGGACCCGCAGGGTTAGCATGCGCCGGAGATCTTATCAAAGCAGGGTATTCAGTAACGGTTTTTGAGGCTTTGCACAAAGCCGGCGGCGTACTCGTTTACGGCATACCTGAATTTCGATTACCTAAAGCGATTGTCGCTCACGAGATTGACTTGTTGCAACAGCAAGGCGTACAATTTGAAATGAATACCCTCATTGGACAAACGGTAACCATTGATGATTTATTGGATAAAGAAGGGTACAATGCAGTGTTTATAGGAAGTGGCGCCGGTTTACCGAAGTTTATGGGCATACCGGGCGAGACACTCAATGGTGTGTTTTCTGCAAATGAATTACTCACACGATCTAATTTGATGAAAGCCTATCTTCCGAATAGTCAAACACCGGTGTTTGTTGGCAAACGTTTAGCGGTTGTAGGCGGTGGTAATGTGGCGATGGATGCGGCGCGTACCGCCAAACGATTGGGCGCAGAAACATATTGTGTTTATCGTCGTACCGAACTCGAAATGCCGGCAAGGCGCGAAGAGATACATCATGCCCATGAGGAAGGCATTATCTTTCACGAACTAACTAATCCTGTAGCGATACTTGGTAATGCACAAGGTTGGGTCGAAGGGATGCGCTGTGTGCGCATGGAATTGGGTGCGCCGGATGCCTCAGGACGACGCAGCCCGATAGAGATACCTAATTCTGAGTTTACGCTTGCCTTGGATGCCGTTGTGATGTCGCTCGGTACAGCGCCTAATCCATTGATCACCGAAACTACGCACGGCTTAGAGACCAATCGTTGGCATGGGTTAGTTGCCGACGAACACACAGGACAAACCACACGCAAAGGTCTTTTCGCCGGTGGCGACGCAGTAACCGGCGCTGCTACGGTGATTCTTGCTATGGGTGCAGGTCGTAAAGCCGCTAAAGCAATAGACCTCTATTTAGTAGGTCAATCCTAAATTCCAGAAGATAAAACTGTAAATATCCGATTGTTCTTCAATCACTTTTGTCAGTGGCTTACCAGATCCGTGTCCAGCTTTGGTCGCAATACGGATGAGTGTTGGATTTTGACCGGTATTATTGGCTTGTAGCGTTGCAATGTATTTGAACGAGTGCGCAGGCACAACACGGTCATCGTGGTCGGCAGTGGTTACCAATACCGCAGGATAGGCTATCGATTTGATTGTATGCAAAGGTGAGTATTGATATATGTAGTCAAACATTTCTTTACTATCTTCGCTTGTACCAAAGTCAGATGCCCAATTCCACCCGATAGTGAACTTATGATAGCGCAACATATCCATCACGCCGACCTGAGGAATAGCGACCTTGAATAAATCCGGACGTTGATTAAGGACAGCGCCCACCAATAAGCCTCCGTTAGAGCCACCTTGTATGGCAATGTGTTCCGAAGAGGTGTATTTTTGGTCAATGAGGTATTCCGCAGCAGCAATGAAGTCATCAAATACATTTTGTTTACGTTGTTTGGTTCCTGCAAGATGCCATTCTTCACCGTATTCACTACCACCACGCAAATTAGCAGAGGCATAAATACCACCGGATTCTAACAATACCAAGCGTGAAGTCGAAAACCCGGGATTTACCGAAATATTAAACCCACCATAAGCGTAGAGCAGTACAGGATTTTTACCATTTTTTTTCAAGCCTTTTTTATAGGTCAGGAACATCGGTACCTTTGTACCGTCCTTGCTGGGATAGAATACTTGTTCGGTGGTATAATCTTCAGGATTGAATTTCACGTTCGCTTTGCGGAATAACACAGACTCATCCGTTGCGGTATTGTAGCGATAAATGGTAGGGGGAAACGTAAAGGATGTAAACACATAAAAAGCCTCTTCGCTGTGTTTATTGCCGGAAATACTGGCGGAACCCAAGGTTGGCAACGCAATTTCGCTAAGTATTTGTCCTTGTAAGTCGGCACGATAGATGTGCGTTGAAGCGTCTTTGTCGTATTTCAACATCAGTTTATCGCCGATTACACTGGCATCGGACAGCACGGCATCGGTTTCCGGTACTAAATCTACCCAATTCGCACGTTGTGGTTTATCAAGGGCTGTTACCATGATTTTGTTCCTGTTAGCGCCTTCATTGGTGAATATCAACAATTTACCATCAACGATCTCAATGGGTGAATATCTATAGTCAAAACTATTGGTCAATCTAAGAACAGGTACATTCTTTGCAGACTTAACGTTGCTAATATTCACAATAAACAAATTGTTACCATTGCCTTCGCCATCCTCAAAGATAAACAAAGCCTGTTCATCTTCGTCTGTTACGGCATAATAAAAGCGTTTCGGGTGTTTTTTATCTTCAAAGACCAATTGGTCAGCCGACTGAGGTGTACCTATTTTATGGTAATAAATTTTATGATTTTCATTGACATTAGAAAATTCTTTACCTTTTTCCGGAGCGTCGTAAGCGCTGTAATAAAAGCCGTCGCCATGCCATGCAGCGCTTGAAAATTTAGCCCATTGAACATGGTCATTAGTCAATGCGCCGGTTGCAAGGTCAATTACAAAAATCTCTCTCCAATCACTACCACTGCGGGAAATAGCGTATGCAACGTAGTTGCCGTTATTAGAAAAAGAAACATCACTGAGTGCTACGGTGCCGTCATCCGAGAGCTTGTTCGGATCAAGAAAAACGGTGGGTTCGTCGTCTAACGTGTTTTGGACATATAAAACGCTTTGATTTTGCAGACCGTCGTTCTTGTAGAAGTAGTATTTACCGTTCTTTTTGAATGGGCTACCAAATTTTTCGTAGTTAGTCAAGTCGGTCATACGCGCTTTTATCTTTTCGCGGAATGGAATGTGGCTCAAATAAGCGTCGGTTACTTTATTTTGTGCTTCTACCCATGCAGCCGCTTCTTCACTGCGGTCGTCTTCAAGCCAGCGGTAAGGATCCGCTACTTTGGTACCAAAATAGTCATCCTCTTGAGCCACTGATGCGGTTTCAGGATAGGTTACGGCAATAGTCCTGTTCTTGGGAGCACAACTGCACAAAAGTAATGCGCCAACAGATGCAAAGCAGAGTATCGTTTTCATAATGTA
>BNXT01000129.1 GCA_025999775.1 Bacteroidia bacterium
ATTCCGGAGGGCTATCGTGTCTTGTTTCTCGGCGGTGGCGCAAGCACCCAATTCCTCTACGTGGCTGCGAACCTGCTCAACAAAAAAGCCGCATATCTACAAACCGGCGTGTGGGCTAAAAAAGCTGCCAAAGAAGCTAAAAATTACGGTAAAGTAGAGATTGTAGCGTCCTCCGAAGACAAAAACTACACGTACATTCCCAAAAACTACACCGTTCCTACGGATGCCGACTATTTTCACATCACAACCAATAATACCATCTATGGTACGGAGATTCATAAAGACATGGATTGTCCGATTAAGTTGGTTGCCGATATGTCGTCCGATATTATGAGCCGTCCGGTGGATGTATCTAAGTATGCGTTGATTTATGGCGGCGCTCAGAAAAACGTAGGACCGGCAGGTGTTACCTTCGTTATTGTACGAGAAGACATATTAGGTAAAGTTGAACGTGAGTTGCCAACCATGATTGACTTCCGCACCCATATTGGCGAAAACTCAATGTTTAATACGCCGCCGGTGATATCTATCTTTACGATGCACGAAACACTCCGATGGATTAAAGAAACCGTCGGTGGTATTGACGCTATGTACAAACATAACATTGAAAAAGCCGCTATTCTTTACAATGAAATAGATCGCAACACGATGTTTGTTGGCACCGCTGAAAAAGAAGATCGTTCAATTATGAATATCTGCTTTGTAATGAACGAAAAATATAAAGACAAAGAAGCTGATTTTATGGCGTTTGCTAAGGAGCGCGGCATGGTTGGTATCAAAGGACATCGCTCTGTGGGCGGATTCCGTGCATCAACCTACAACGCTTGCCCTGTTGATAGCATCAAAGCTTTGGTGGCTTGTATGCAAGAATTTGAACAGAAAAACGCTTAACCATGAAAATACTTGTCGCTACAGAGAAACCGTTTGCTACCGTCGCCGTGAACGGAATAAAGAGCATCATTGAAAAGGCGGGACATAGTCTTGTTTTGCTTGAAAAATATACGGATGTCAACCAGTTTTACCAAGCTGTCGCTGATGCCGACGCATTGATTGTACGCTCGGATAAAGTAAATGCCGATGTGGTTGCTGCTGCGAAGCAGTTGAAGATAGTGGTACGTGCCGGAGCCGGTTATGATAACCTTGACCTCGCTGCATGTTCTGCAAAAAACATTGTGTGTATGAACACGCCCGGACAAAATTCCAACGCCGTAGCTGAATTAGCCATCGGTATGATGGTCTATATGGCTCGCAATACCTTCCAAAGTGGCACGGGAAGCGAACTTAAAGGAAAAAAATTAGGAATCCACGCGTACGGTAATGTCGGACGCTTGGTCGCTCTGATCGGCAAAGGCTTTGGTATGGATGTATATGCGTTTGACCCTTTTGTAAAGCCGGAAGCTATCAATGGTGATGGGGTTACTGCCGTCAGTACTATTGAGGAACTATACAGCACGTGTCACTATGTCTCGTTGCATATTCCTGCTACCGAGCAGACTAAAAATTCAATCGGCTACAATTTGTTGAGCAAAATGCCCAAAGGCGGTTGTTTAGTCAATACCGCCCGTAAAGAAGTGATCAACGAAGCAGAACTTGTGAAAGTACTCGCCGAACGTCAGGATTTAAAGTATGTTACGGATGTAGCTGCCTCTAACCAAGCCGAGTTGTCTGAGAAATTTGGTACACGCACCTTCGCTACCCCTAAGAAAATGGGTGCGGAAACCGCTGAGGCTAACGTCAATGCAGGGTTAGCAGCGGCTAACCAAATAGTACAGTACTTTGCGACCGGCGATACTAAATTCCAAGTGAACAAGTAAGTTGTGGCACACGTTGTCAAAGGATTACCAAAATCCGACGAGCCTTTGTATGCGTCAGATTTTGATAATGTTACATTACCGCAAGCAGAAACCTACGCAGAAAACCACACAACGGACATATCCGACGTCCTGCGTGAATTGAGCCGTGAAACGCACTTGAAAACACCTCACGGACGCATGTTATCGGGGGTTTTACAGGGACGATTGTTACAGTTATTGTGCAAACTTAAAAATCCTCAAAGTGTATTGGAAATCGGTACGTTTACAGGCTATTCCGCTATTGCAATAGGGGAGGTATTAGCGCCAACAGCCACACTCACTTGTATTGAAATAAATCCTGAATATGAGGATTTTATTCGGAAATACACCAACAAAGCGGGTTTGTCCAAAACCATCGAACTCATTATTGGTAATGCGTTACAAATAATACCAACGCTGAAATCCACCTTCGATTTGATATTTCTTGATGCCGATAAGGTACATTACCCTGAGTATTACGATTTGGTGATGCCTAAACTAACACAAGGTGGACTACTCGTCGCAGATAATGTGCTCTGGAGCGGTCAGGTATGGGATGCTGCCTATAACAACAAAGAAGTGACGGCTTTGCGCCAATTCAATGATAAAATACAGAACGACAGCCGCGTAACAAACCTATTATTGCCTTTGAGAGATGGTCTAATGATCGTTGAAAAAACAGGATAAATTTAGGAGAAAAATTAAAATCTATATCTGACACTTAACGCTATGTCTGCTTCCCAAAAATTTACACCGGGAACGACAGCTATCGCCGGACGATAATCTAAAGATATTTGGAGCGGAAAGATGAGGTTGTATTCAATACCTGCTTGTCCGGTAGCCGCTAAAGAAAAGCTGGAGGATTTACCTATTTCTGCATACAAACCTGTACTTACGCCCACGCCCACGTACCAATTCAGACCAGTTACAGATGGAATATCGATTGTCCATTGATATAAACCGGTAAGATACATAGAAACCGGCGACACCAAACCCCATGCGCCCAAATCCAACTCTATACGGTTTTGGTCGCTGAGTTTTTGTTGAAAAGATACTTCGTTACTGTTTCCACCGCGTAACCCAATAGCTCTATCTTGGGCTTGTGTACTGGTTACAAATAACATACAGGATACAAGAATAATCGTAGCAATAATTTTTTTCATACGTGTTTATTTTTTATCATTCTGTAGTAGAGGGTAGTTTCCTGCACTACGTTCAACGATACAAAGTTACATAAAAATTTTTAAATACACACAGACAATGAATAATGAACAATGTGGAGAGTGGAGAGTGGAGTTTTTTTTCTTTATCTGCGAAAATCTGTCTAATCTGCGTTATCTGCGTGCCCTCAATTTTCAATTTTCCACTAACATATTGCAGCCGCGTAAATCACTACCTTCTATGCGACCAAGCACATGAAACGTACCGTTTGAATACACTTTACCCAAGTCTTGTGTAGCAATGAACGGACAAGAGTAGAGATTGGCTAAATCAAGAATGTTGATAGCGCCGGTAACGCCTTCTTTTTCCGGTTGTAACGGATCGGTGAGCGAACGTGTGCAGACACGCATCCACGGCGGACAAGCGTAAATGCCGTCTCGTAGAGAATAGGCTTGAGAAAAAAGTTCCGTCATGCCATACTCAGAATAAATACGGTCAACCCCAAACCCTTGTTTTAAAATCTGGTGAAGAGCGTCTTTACTCATCTCTTGACGGCGCCCTTTCATACCGCCGGTCTCCATGACAAGGGTATCTTGCAACTGCAACGGCTGCTGCTCGATGATGTCCAACAACGCATAACTGACCCCAAGAAGTAATGTTTTAACAGTTGATGGAGAATGTAAAAGCTTGTCAATCAGTAAATTATGATCATGGAGATAAAATCCGCTATCCGCATTTTGGCTTTGCTGAATCAAGTGAGCGACCATATAAACCAAAGACGAGCGCTGCTGTTCCAAATAATTGGGCAATAATGCCAGAATACGGTATTGACGCACATCCCCAAAAAAATGTCTAAATCCTTGACTAAACGAGGTTTCATAAATATCAAAATCGGCAATATAGTGTTTGCTTGTGGTAATGCCGGTGGTGCCGCTACTTTGAAAGAAATCTAAAGGCTCCACCCCGGTGATGAGTATTTGCTGCGCCTTGAAGAGTTCAATAGGCAAAAAAGGAATATCGGAGATACACTCAACATTGGTACGATTCAGATGTTCGGCAAACTGCCGGTATAAAGGATTGTACGATAAATGAAAGCGAAAAACCTCCAGAGCGACAGCCTCAAAATTAGCGGTATTTTGCAGATTAAAAACTTTTTTTTGTAATTGAAGCAGCGTATTTTTCATTTTTTTTGTAACTTTGTGGCGAATTGTGCGTTTTTGAAAATAAAAGTAGATGAAATCGTTGTCAAAGATACGAATTTTTTTGTTTGTCGGAATCCTCGCGGCAAGTTTTTTGAGTGCATGCGATCCTAATGAGTCAATGCCTGATGAAACTATTGTGAAGTATGAGGGATGTCAATACTATGTGGATAGCACAAATACACTG
>BNXT01000130.1 GCA_025999775.1 Bacteroidia bacterium
ATATTTTCAATAATCTTAAAAATAAAGGTTTGAAAAAGAAAATTGCCGGTTATTTTGGACTTTCTCTACCTGCGTTTACGTCGTGGATGCTTATTTTGTCCAACTTGCGAAATTTGTGCGGACATCATGTAAGAATATGGAACAAGGAAATTTCTTTTGTTGCTACCGACCCGCAAAATCACGTTTACCCATGGATTGACAGCTCCACCACCGACATGAAACGCATCTACTACCGTATCTGCATCATCAAATACCTGCTGTTTACGGTTTCGCCGAACAACCGTTTTACGGAAAAATTTAAATCGTTGCTGGCTGAATATCCGACTATTGATATAAGAGCAATGGGCTTCCCTGCCGACTGGGACAATGAGCCGCTTTGGAATATTGTCTAATTCAGGATTTCCACCCTCCACACTCAATTCTACAGTGCCTCGAAAAATAATTTACTATCTTTAGTGTGTAATTCAAAATTTTTATGTAAATTTGCACCGAAATATTACTCTATAAGATGAAAAAAATTGCCATTTTAAGTGTATGCGTAGCGTTTTCTGTAGTATGCTTTTCGCAAAACAAAGAGAAATTGACGCGAGAACAACGTAAGGAACAACGTATCGAAAAGAAAGTAAAACGTGAGGAAAGTGATCCTCAAGCCAGCAAAATACTACAAAAAGTAAAAGATCAACTTGTGTCATACAAGAGTATGAAGATTGATTTTACGTATGCTATGGCAAATGGTAAAGAAAATGTACAGAACAAAAAGAAGGGGCAGATATTGGTTCAAAATAATAAGTTTAACATGCACTTTTTGGAGCAAAATATCATTTCTGACGGTATAAATATATGGACGTATTCCCAAAGCCATAAAGAGGTTCAGATTAGCAAAGTAGATATTGGCAGCACGAATATTATTAATCCCATGCTGATCATTGATGCTTATGAAAAAGATTTTCAGGCAAAATATATACGTAATGGCGTTGAGAAGGGCGTTAAAGTGGAATTGATTGATTTAATACCCTTTGCTAATCATAATTTCGACAAAATACGCATGATTATTGCAAAAGATAAAAATATGCTTCATTCAGCGGAGGTTTATGATAAAAATGGGAGTGTATTTACCTATACTTTGGATGCGATACAGCCCAATGTAAGATGTTCTGACCAAGATTTTGTTTTTTCGATTAGTAAGCATCCGGACGTTGAGGTCATTGACCTTCGTTAGCTTACATCTTTAATTGATGTCCCATTTTGTCTTGCTTGGTTTTTAAGTAGCGACGGTTGTGTTCGTTGCTCTCAATAATGATGGGGACGATTTCTATGATCTGAATACCGTAACTTTCCAAGCCGATACGTTTGACGGGATTATTGGTGATGAGGTTGATGTGTGTAGCGCCTAAATAGCGTAAAATTTGAGCGCCAATGCCATAGTTGCGTTCGTCGGGACGAAACCCTAATAAGATATTGGCTTCTACCGTATCTTTACCTTGTTCTTGCAGATTATAGGCTTTCAATTTATTGATGAGACCGATGCCGCGTCCTTCTTGTTGCATATACAGTACGATGCCTTTCCCTGCTTGGTCAACCATTTTCATGGCTTCATGAAGTTGGTCGCCGCAATCGCACTTACAAGAATGGAAGATGTCGCCCGTAACACAGGAGGAATGTACACGCACTAAGATATGTTCGTTTGCCTCCCATTGCCCTTTGACTAAAGCCAGATGGATAGCGCCTGTTTGTTTTTCCGTGAATGCGTGCAGCTTAAAATCGCCCCATTTGGTCGGTAGATTCACACATTCTTGAAACTGTATTAAACTTTCGTTTTGTATGCGGTAGGCGATGAGGTCTTTAATGCTGATAAGCTTCAACCCGAGATGGTTTGCTTTTTCTATGAGTTGAGGCAGTCGCGCCATAGTGCCGTCGGGGTTCATGATTTCGATGAGTGCGCCGGCAGGCTGTAGTCCGGCAAGTCGTACCAGATCAATGACGGCTTCCGTATGACCGGAACGTTGCAAGACACCGCCATTACGTGCACGTAGGGGGTTGATATGTCCGGGACGCGCTAAATCCGCAGGGAGCGTATTAGGATTGGCTAAAGCACGGATGGTCGCTGCACGGTCGTGTGTAGAAACACCGGTAGAGCAGCCATCGCCAAGGTAATCCACAGTGATGGTAAAAGGGGTGCCATGAAGTGAAGTATTGCTTCCATCGGGGATCTGCATCTCTAAGCCAAGTTCTTTGCATCGTTGTTCGGTCAAAGGTGCACACACAACGCCGCGCCCTTCGGTAATCATGAAGTTCACCATCTCAGGCGTGATGGTTTCGGCGGCGCACACAAAATCGCCCTCGTTTTCGCGATCCTCATCGTCCACCACGATAACGAACTTGCCACTCTTTAAGTCATCGAGCGCTTCCGGTATTGTATTAAATTGAAAATCAGTCATTTAGTAACCCCATTTGATCCACATAGCGCCCCAAGTAAAACCGGCGCCAAAAGTGGCTACAATAATATCATCCCCTTTTTTGAGTAACTGCTCCCATTCTGCGAATAAGAGTGGGACAGTAGCGGAGGTGGTATTGCCGTATTTTTCGATGTTGATCATCACACGGGAGGGGTCAATATTCATACGACGTCCTACAGCATCAATGATGCGTAAGTTAGCTTGATGTGGCGCTAACCATGTTGTATTGGGGTCAAGATGGTTGCGTTGCATAACTTCGCAAGCCGTGTCCGCCATTTTGGCAACAGCCCATTTGAAAACTATCTGTCCTTCTTGATAAACATAATGTTCACGGGCATCAATAGTATCGTGGGTAGGCGGTTTAACCGAACCTCCGGCTTTTTGATACAAATGGGTACGACCGACTCCATCGGTTTTCAATTCTTCATCCAAGATACCGAGGTACTCTGTTGTTGGTTCCAGCATAACGGCGGCTGAAGCATCCCCAAAAATAGGGCAAGTCGCACGGTCTTGGTAATCGGTAATTGCCGACATCTTGTCAGCGCCTACTAACACCACTTTTTTGTAGCGACCTGTTTCAACAAATTTGGATGCGACGGAAAGCCCGTACAGAAAACTTGAGCAACCGGCGTTAAGGTCAAAACTAAAAGCATTGGTAATACCCACTTTGTCGCAAATGATAGCGCCGGTGCCGGGAAACAGCATATCCGGTGTAACGGTGCAACACACCACTAAATCAACCTCTTCGGGGTTGGTGTGAGTCTTTTCCAAAAGTTGTTTGACGGCTTCGGCGCCCATATCGGACGAGCCTTTGCCAACACCTTTCAGGATATGGCGCGTTTTGATACCAATGCGTGTCATAATCCACTCATCGCTCGTATCAACCATGCTACTGAGTTCGTCATTAGTCAAAATATAATCCGGGACATAGTGTCCCACTCCTGTGATAACTGCTCTTAAATTACCCATTACCTTAGCTTTACGGCAACATTTGTAGCTGAAACGCTAAGCCTTATTACTCATCTCAATAGCTTGCTTACCGCGGTAAGCGCCACAAGAAGGGCAAACATGATGATATTGAACGGCATTTCCACAACTGGAGCACACGCTTAATTGCGGAGCTGTGAGTTTATCATGCGTTCTTCTTTTGCGTGTCCGGGTTTTAGAAAACCTCCATTTTGGATTTGGCATAACCTTTCGATTTTTCTTAAAAAATAAATATGGGACTGCAAAGATACAAAAATTTTAGAAAAAACAAAAACTCAACTAATTATTTTTTTTGTATCTTCGCGGTTTAATCCAATGGGTAAATAAATGACAACTTACAAAACACGATTAAAAGACATTACAACCTTTATTTTTGACTACGATGGCGTAATGTCGGATGGCATGGTTTATACCGTGGGCGACTACGACCAAATACGCAACTCAAACGTCAAAGATGGCTATGCGTTGCATCAGGCTGTCAAAAAGGGCTATCATATTGCCGTTATTTCGGGTGGACGTGGAGATTCGATGCGTTCGCGTTTAGCTACACTTGGCATTACCGATGTCTTTCAAGGCGTGGGTAATAAAAAACAAGTCTTTGAGGACTATTGCAAAGAACACCATTTGCAGCACGAAGAGATTTTATATATGGGTGATGATATTCCCGATTATGAAGTGATTCAAATTGCGGGTATTGGGACATGTCCCGCTAATTCGGTGCCGGAGATTAAAGCCGTTGCACACTACATATCTCCGTTTGAAGGGGGACATTGCTGCGTACGCGATGTGATCGAACAAGTGATGAAAGTACGTGGCGACTGGATGCAACACGATGCTGTTATTTGGTAGGATTAGAAATAGTTTTCAATTGACGTAGGTTGATAAACTGGTTGTTCTTTTCAACCGATTTCCGCCAAACAAAAGTATATTTGT